>JBAYNP010000019.1:0-11909 GCA_041678785.1 Patescibacteria group bacterium
TTTCTGTTTTTTATAAATTTGTTTATTACCTAATTTTTTTGAAGTATATTCTCTTTTTTCTCCATCAGATAAAATATGTGCTACTTTTTCAAAAAATGTTTGCCCTAATGTTGTATTTAAACCATGCAACCAACTACTTAAGCTAATAAAAAATGGAACATCTGAGACTTTGCCGTTAAACTTATCTTCAAAAGCATTTAAAAAAGCTTTGTGAAAAGGTGCGTTCCTGTTATTTGAAGCATCTATAGGAAAAGTTTCAAATCTTTGAATTAAAATTTTTATTACTGTTGCTGCAATTTGTTGTGTTTTCTTTTGGGTAATCATAAATAAAAATTTATTTGTTTTTTTTATATTCATCTATTAATAAGTCAGTAGTACTTTTTTGATACAATAGCTTTCTGTTGTTTATGTCAATATTTGAATCATCAATAACTTTGATTGCCGCCTTAAAAATCATTAGTGCTCTATTTTCATCATAAAGGATACTAATTAATCTATCACAATAATCTTCAATATCTTTACTATTAAACTCTGGTAGCTGACAAGACTGGTTCGCCATTCTAAAAAGCATTAAAATATGATATCTTGCTTTGTTATATTTTCTATCAATACTTCCGGCTCTAGTAAATTTTTCAATTTTATAAATAGCTAAACTACTTAAATAATAAGGGTTGTATTTATGATCTTTATCAAAAATTTTATCCTTTACGTCTTTATAAAGCTTTCCATAATAGCCTGACGCCAAATGAGGAACATTTAAAAACATTGATGCAAATGTTTTTATTTGATTTTTGATTGTTACGATTTTCGTTTTTGTAACGCCATGTTCTGTATTGTATTGCCCAGTCCTTCTTTCATAAAACAATTTATTGTCATCCTTAAAAGTTTTATAATATTGTTCAAGATTTTTTTGAAAATCAGAAAATGCAACAAGCTGTTCCTCTTTAATTTCGGTTTGACTGTTTGTTGCTATTGTTATATTGTTTTTTATATCTTCATTTTGGGTAATAATTAATTTGACCGGAACTGTAATTTTATCTATTCCTTCTAACTCTTTATTATTAAATAATGTGTGACTTGTCTGACATCCGTTAACAACCTGGTAGTTACTAACAGAAAACAACTTTCCTTTACTACTATTTTTTTTATCGGCCACAATAGTTATCCCGTTATTTAATATAGCAAAAATATCAAACTTTTTATCTTTTAGCGTCTTATCTATTTTTTGATTTACTGAGTTTTCACCCAAATAATCTCTTACATTGTCATAAAAAATATTCTGCATTTTACCATTTTCGTCGGTAATAATTTTTTTATATTCTTCAAATTTAATAATCCCCAAATACGCTTCTTCAACACCATTTATTTTTGGTAAAGTAACCATCTCGTCAAAAGAAAACTCTGCGGTAACTTCTTCTGATGTTTTTCTATAAAGTTTTTGAATCTTTTGTGCGTCACACGGAACAAAAAAAACATCTTCAAAAAGCCCCATATCTTTTAATTCTTTAACGTTGTTGTTAATAACTGCTGTTAAATTTTGATCATCAACCCATTTACCAGCAGTAACATAATATAATTTACACAATGGATTACCCTTGGTCATTAAACTAAAATGCTTAAACAATATTTGTGTTATAGCAAACTTTTCTTTTATTTCATCTGTTTTTATTAATTCTGGGTTTTCATTAAAAAAATCCTTAATACTAAAAATAAAATTACCAATTTCAGAGCCTTCAAATTTAGTAGAAGTTTTGCTTTGAATAAAAACAAAAACCACATCTAATATTTTTGCGTCTTTTACAATATCTTCTACCTCTTGGGTAGTGTTTATAAATAGATTATTAACTATAATTCCTAATCCATCTATACCTTGATTGTTTCCGGTTGAAATATCTTCAATTTCAAATTCATTATTAAATTCATTTTTAACAACTGAATAATTACAAAATTTTTCAAAATCTTTTGGCTCTGATTCTGGCTTAATCTCAAACTGTTCTAAAAAACCATCCAATAAATTTTTAGTAATTCTATCCATAATAGTTATTTAGATTTTAAGTGAAAAATTATTTCTGAATAAGGATTTTTATCTCTCTCGGTGCGATTTAAAACTGGACGTTTATACTGATTAACAATTTTCATTCCTGCTTTCTCTGCAATTTGTGGATATAAATTCCACTTATCATTCGCTACGAGAAAAACATCAAAATTATCTGCAAGAAATTTTCTAGAATTGATTAAAACTTGAGATATTCCTTCTACATAAGATTTTTTTGCTTCGATTCCTTGACCTTTATACAAAGGGCCAATTTCTAATTCATCTTTTCTTTCAAATCCAAAAAGATCATATGCGTAGGCGTGCTGTTCATGATAATCAATTTGACCTACATAAGGTGGGGATGAAAAAATTCCTTTAATTTTTTTATTTTCAAGAAGTTTATAAAATTCTTTATTTCTTAATTTTATTTCATTTAATATATCAACAGTCCTTGAATCACCAGTAATTGAAGCCCAATGAGCAACGCTTTTTAGTTTCTGAAATTCTTTAATTCTTTCAATAGTATCATTTGCATAACGATTAAACCAATATTTAATTGAAAAAAGGGGCTTACATATTTTTTTGTGTTTCCAACAATAATAGGTAGTAATTTGTGGTTCTTTAAGAGTTGCTAAATCTGAATGTGTCGTAGCACGACAAGAACGAATGGTTCGACTTAAAATAACTGCTAATACTCTTTTATTTTTTTCATTTTTAATTTTTTTAATTTGATCAAAAGCAGAATCAATTTCTTTGCGAATGTTTTTAATATACCACTTATCAAGAAAAGTTTTGTTATTTTTTTGTTCAAGCTCTATCTTATATTTTGAAATTAATTTTTTATAAATACTTAAAAATTCTTTTTCTTTCTCAACTGCATATTGATTTTCATCTATCTCTCTTTTATAAACCTTTCTTTTAAATTCTGGCGAAGAAAAATTTTTATTATTAAATTTAGAAAGTTCATAATAAAGTTCTTTTTCAAATTCTTCTATTTTTCCATCTGTTTCAAATTTAGTAATTGCTAAATTTATACTTTTTATATCTTTGACTAAAGAGTCTAAATTATAATCTAACAATTTGGCATCCGTTACCATACAATTGAAACGAGAAATATCAATCCCAATTGAATGTATTCCAAGTTCATTGGCCTGAACCAATGTCGTGCCTGATCCCGAGAAAGGATCTAAAATAGTATCTCCTTTTTTGAAAAAAGTTTTCTGTTTAAAATTATCAGTGTGGTTATCAATAAAATACTCAACCAATTGTGGTATAAATTTACCTTTGTATGGATGCAGTCTGTGCACATGTTTTGTGGTATCTTTTTCACGCAGATTATCGAAAGAGAGCTCCCAATTTAAATCATCCCCGAGTTTTTTCTTCCACTCAACTTCTCTTTGTCCATTAAATGATTGATAATATTGTCGTAAATCCTCAATATTTATTTGAGTAGAACCATTTTCGCCATATTTTTTTACTTTTCCATATTGAACAAGATAAGAAATATTAGATTCACTAATACTTCTACCTAAAAATGAGCTTGCCCAAACACGTGCTTCCTTTAAAGTTAATAATTGTCTGGCAATTGTTATTTCCATAATATATAATTATATTAAATTATAACAATATTTTTTGAAAATCACAATCAAACCAAAAAACTCGCCTTCGCAGACGAGTTTTTATTAGCTAAATCTGAAAGCAATTAGTACATCCCTGGCATGCCCGCTGGCATACTTGAATTATGTGAGCAGTTACATTTGTCTTCTGGTTTTTCAGTCACCATCGCTTCAGTTGTCAAAAACATGGCGGCGATTGAAGCTGCATTTTCCAAGGCCGTGCGAACGACTTTTTTCGGATCGATAATGCCTGCTTCGACCATATCGACATATTTATCAGCTCGGGCGTCATAACCGAATTTGAGATTATTATGTTTCTTTTGTTCTTCAATAATATTAAACAAAACAACTGAACCGTCTTTGCCAGCATTGATGGCGATTTGTTTAATTGGCTCGAGAATCGCTTGATTAATAATCTTGGAACCGACACTTTCTTCTTTACCTTCGACTAAATTATTCAACGCACCCGAAGCGACTGCCAAGGCAATTCCCCCACCAGGCACGACTCCTTCTTCAATGGCAGCTCGAGTCGCATTCAAAGCGTCTTCGATGCGATCCTTTTTCTCTTTGAGCTCAGTTTCGGTCGTGGCTCCGACTTTGATGACGGCGACACCACCGGCCAATTTGGCTAGGCGTTCTTGAAGTTTTTCTTTTTCAAAATCTGAAGTCGATTCATCTTTGGCTTTGCGAATTTGTTCGATTCTGTCTTTGATAATTTGTGAATCGCCACTGCCATTGACGATGGTCGTGCTATCTTTAGTCACAATAATTCTACCTGCTTGACCAAGATCGCTGATTTCGACATTTTCTAATTTGAGACCAACCTCTTCGGAAATAACGCGACCGCCAGTCAAAACTGCGATATCGCGCAGCATTTCTTTTTTGCGATCTCCGAAGCCCGGAGTTTTGACAGCGACGGCGTTTAAGACACCTTGGAGTTTATTGACCACCAAAGTCGTCAAAGCGACGCCATCGACATCATCAGCCAAAATTAAAATATCTTTTTTGCCAGTTTGAATTAATTTTTCGAGAACCGGTTTAATATCTTCGATCGAAGAAATTTTTTGATCAGTAATTAAAATATAAGGATTTTCGCAAACCGCACGCATCTTTTCGGCATCGGTCACCATATATGGTGAGACATAGCCTTTGTCGAATTGCATCCCTTCGACGACTTCGAGTTCAGTCTCGGCACTTTGAGATTCTTCAACGGTCACTACACCGTCTTTACCGACTTTGTCCATGGCATCAGCAATAATTTTGCCGATTTCGACATTGTTGGCACTAATCGAAGCGACTTGAGCGATTTTTTCTTTGGAAGAAATTTCCTCTTTGAGCTCGTCTAATTTTTTGACCACTTCCGCAATTTTCTGTTCGATACTTTCTTTGATTTCAATCGGACTAATTCCTGAGGAAACCAATTTCATCCCTTCAGCAATCATCGCCTGTGCCAAAATTGTAGCCGTGGTTGTCCCATCACCAGCGATGTCATTGGTTTTACTAGCAACTTCTTTGACTAAAGCGGCGCCAACATTTTCGTATTTATCTTCGAGTTCGATTTCTTTGGCGACCGTCACCCCATCTTTGGTAATCACTGGTGAGCCATAACCTTTGTCCAAAACGACGTTGCGACCTTTTGGTCCTAGGGTTACTTTGACAGTGTTGGCTAATTTATCGACACCGATTTTGAGTTTGGCGCGAGCTTCTTCATTAAATATAATTTGTTTTGCCATAGTATTTTTAGTTAACTTAATTATTCAACGATCGCGATAATATCTTCTTCGCGAATGACAAAAAAATCTTCGCCATCGATTTTGATTTCATCGGGAGCATATTTTTTAAAGACGACTTGCTGACCGACACTGACGCTCATCACCGCGCGTGAACCGTTTTCCAATAATCTACCGGGACCAACGGCAATGACTTCACCTTTTTCTGGTCGCTCTTTATCGGCTGTCCCTGGAAGAACCAAACCACCGATGGTTTTTTCTTGAAAAGGCACGCCCTTGATAATGACTTGATTGTGTAATGGTTTAAGAGTCATAGTTTAAAAAGTTAATAATGAATATTTTTAGCAATCAAACATTCCGATTGCTAATTTAGTATGTTTATCTTACATTAGGTGGAGGTGGGTGTCAAGAAGGAATAAAAAGCATAAATTATCTGAACTATGATTCGTCTGATTACTATGAAGACTATGATTTTAGAATCATAGTCCATCAGTTAATCAGTTTAATCATGGTTCAAGACAAGACTTATCCACACCCCCGTCTTGACAAAATTTTACTATCTGATACACTAGAATTCCACCGTTACTCCCGATATCATTGTTCTTTATTAACATTGTAGACCGATAGTCGGTAATTCATCGATCATTCATTGGTTACTCCTTTCGGACGGAACAAGCGCGCGGGTCATCTGACTTGCGCGCTTAATTTTTTATCTGGACACTTTTTATCTATTGACAAAAAGTGTTTATTTGATATACTATATTTTTATAATTGTTCCTTTCCCCACTTTTTGAAACCCCTTCTTCTTATATAACCCGACTCAACGAAGTCGGGACCGCCTTCAGGAGGTTGCTGTTAACCTCTCCCGTCTTTAATGCTTATTACTACGCACACTGTCCCAATAATTTGGGGGTGTGCGTTTTTTATTTAAAATTTTTAACCCCTTGACAAATTTTTTATTATTTGGTACACTTTCCTAAAGTAATTAGGAGAGCTGAAACGTTTGCTGGAACTCAACCAGCACCCTGTCCTCGGCTCTCCTGCCCCCTTTAATTAACGGGCGCCTATCATGGTTGCCCGCTTTTTTTATACCAACCCCAAAATCAGCCACCACAAAATTAAGCCCGAATTAAACGACCAGAGATAATGGTCAAAAAAGCTTAAAATTAAAATAGCCAGCAACAAAATAAATTTAAAAATCTGAACTCGATTGACTTTGGCTTTGTTTTGAAAAACTTTAAAAAATAACGTCGCTAGAAATAACAGTAAGCCAATCAAACCAGTTTCGGTTAGAATCAACAAAAAAACATTGTGCATCGGCTGATAATCCCAGCTGGATAAATTCGGATCAAGCTCATGCCAAGCTTTGGTAAAATTACCGACACCATAACCCAAGATTGGTTTGGCTTGAATCAACGCTGACGAAACTTCGAATTGACTTTGTCTTTGGTCAAGTGATTTTTGTTCGAGTCGCGAATCCACCGCAATTCTTTGACTAGCAAATGAACTAAAAATAATTCCAAAAATAATCACACAAGTCACGAGCACCAGGCTCGTTTTTTTAAAATCTTCGAGCTCGTGACGATTTTTTATAAAAATAAATATTCCCAAGGCAACCAATGAAATTACCAAAGCCACAAAAGCTGATCGACAAAATGTCAAAGTTAGCCCGATAAATAGCAATGGAATGAAAAAATTAAAATAGCCGGGATTAATATAACGCTCTTTGATTTTCAATGGATTTTTGTAATTAGTCGCTAGATAAGTCGTCGCTAAAATTACCAAGACCAAAAATCCTGCCAAAATGTTTGGATGCGAAAAACTCCCATAGGCTCGGAGCCAGCGCTCATCAGCGATTTCAATCACCGAAACTCCCAAATCCATCCCCTTTTGACTCGCCATTCCCAGCCACTTACAACCAATGACTTGCTGACTGATAAATTGCCAAATCGCCAAGATCGCTTGAATCGTGCCCGCCGACAACAACGCCAGCGAAATATATTTTAATTTTGGTTTGACCGACCAGACGACAATGCCAAAAAATAGTACTAGAAAGAATCTGATTGACCAGTAAAGTGCAAACAATTTATCCGCTTCCAAAAAATTGACCACGCATACCCAAACAAAAAACAACACCGCACATGGAATCCAAAGTGTTTTTTTGAAGTCGATTTTTTCAAACACAAAATTTACAAAATATTCCAGACCGAACAAAACCAAGATCGCCAACAAAATATCGAGCCCATACAAACTCATGGTGCCATACTCCCAGGGATTACCAGCCAACTCGCCTGTTTTTAAAATCAAGCGTGTCTGCCACGGCAACAAAAAAACCAAGAGACAAATTCCCCAAGCTAGAATTTTTTTGAAATTTTCTTCGGTTTTAAGACTAAGCATTTATTTAAGTTTATCCTCAAATATTTTTTGATATTCACCTCGACGATCACCAGTGTGAGCCTTGAAAAGATGCTCATTGATTACGACTTCACTGCCGAGATTCATTTTGTCACTGATGGCTGAAGGAATTTTATTGAGCTGAAAATTCATCAAAAAGTTTTCTGTCCACCCACCAGCTAGTAGATTTATTATACCTTCAAACCAGCGTTTCAACAATTGGACTATGACGGCTAATTTAATTTTGTAATGCGAATTTAATTCTTGCGGAGCCACAAATTTTAGTTTTGCTTTTAGCCAAGAATTTTCCTGCCAAAAATCGTGATAAATATTTTCATTGTAGACTGGCCACAAATGGGCTAGCCAAAAATAAAAATAAATATCGTCCTCACCCTTTTTTAATTCTGCCAAATTTAATTTGGTGGTATCGACAAAAAAACTCAAACAAATTTTATTTTGAAAATTATTTTTTTGCGGACGCAATCTAAAAACCGACAAAAATGACAAGATTAAAAAACGCGTCCACCACAAACGATTTTTTTCGGTAATTACAAAGAGATCAATATCGCTTTCGGCTTTGGCTCCACGATAAGCCATCGTATTACAGATTCCGACCAAACGCACAAAGGGTATCAAGGCAATAATTTTGAAAACCCAAGCGCGTTTTTTAAATTTAGTTTCAGAAATATTATATTTTCGAAGACGATTTTCAACAATTGAATTTTCACGATTTTTTAAAAAATAAAAACCTTGAAAATTTTTGAAGTTTTCTAGTTTGTCTAAAACATTTTGAATTTCAACCAAAGAAATTTCTCGATCAAAATCCCATAAATATTTTTTGAGTTCAACTAGAGTCAACGGGTACTCAAAAATATCAAACCAAGCCAAGGTCTGCATCACAGATTTTTCCAATTGTGAAAAACCTGACAACATAATTTAAGTTATTTTATAAAACCTCTTTCAAATATTTGCCAGTGTAGCTTTTGGCAACTTTAGCGACTTGAGCCGGTGTTCCTTCTGCTACCAGATAACCACCTTCGGCGCCACCTTCAGGACCCATGTCGATAATCCAGTCGGCGTTTTTGATCACATCCAGATTGTGTTCAATAATCAAAACAGTATTGCCCGCTTCGACTAGCTTGTTTAACACTTCCAAAAGCTGTTGAATATCAGCAAAGTGCAGACCAGTTGTTGGTTCATCGAGTAAATATAATGTCTTACCCGTCGAACGTCTCGAAAGTTCAGTCGCGAGTTTAATACGTTGAGCCTCACCACCAGATAAAGTGGTAGCTGATTGACCCAATTTGATATAGCCTAGACCGACTTCATATAGTATATCAAGTTTGTTTGAAATTGGCTCGATGTCAGCGAAAAATTCGCGCGCTTCTTTGACTGACATATCCAAAACTTGAGCAATATTTTTGTCACGATAACAAATATCTAGAATTTCTTTGTTGTAACGGGTACCATCACATTGTTCACATTTGATATAAATCGTCGGCATAAATTGCATTTCGACTTTCATCATCCCTTCACCTTTACAAGCTTCACAACGTCCACCGGCGACATTAAAACTAAAATGCCCTAGCGTATAACCTCGCGCTAATGATTCTGGTAAACCAGCAAACAAGTCGCGAATATAAGTAAACAAACCCGTATAAGTCGCTGGATTAGAATGTGGACTGCGACCGATCGGACTTTGATCAATACTAACGACCTTATCAATATTTTTGATGCCCGAAATACTTTTGTGTTTACCAGGCAAATCTTTGGCCCCGTACATTGTGTGCGCCAAAGCCCGAGCTAAAATTTTGATCATCAAGGTCGATTTTCCTGAACCAGAAACACCAGTCAAACAAACCAATTTGCTTAGTGGAATATCGACGTCGACATTTTTTAAATTAAATTCTTTGGCACCTTTAATACTAATCACGTTTTTATTAACTTGTCGTTTGCGATCAGTAATTTGGACTTTGAGAACGCCACTAAAATATTTACCGGTCAGCGAATTCGGATCGACAATCAACTCTGAAAAAGTTCCTTGGGAAATTATTTCACCACCATATTTACCCGCTCCTGGACCGAGATCAATCACGGTGTCAGCGGCTTGAATAACTTTTTGATCATGTTCGACGACAATCACCGTATTGCCTTGTTTGATTAATTCGTTCATAGTGTCAATCAAACGATCGACATCCCGAGGATGCAGACCAGCGGTCGGTTCATCAAGTACATAAATTACACCTGAAAGTACAGCTCCCAGCTGAGTCGCTAATTTGATACGCTGAGCTTCACCCCCAGATAAAGTGTTGGCGGCTCGATCAAGCGTCAAATAATCCAAACCAACTTTTCTCAAAAATTCGAGTTTCTTTTTAATTTCATTGGCGACCGCTCGACCGATTTGTTTTTCGATTTCATTGAGCGTATTTTTGGTTGGCAAATTATCAATAAAAACTAAAGCTTCTTCGACACTCATCCCCGACATCTCAGCAATGTTTTTGTCTAAAACCGTAATCGCCAAAACTTCTGGTCGCAAGCGTTTGCCTTGGCAAGTCGGACAAACCGAGACGCGCATATATTTTTCGATTTCCTTGCGCATATAATCTGTCTTGGCTTCGAGATACTTTTGTTCAAATTGTTTGACCAAACCTTCGAATTTTAATTCCTGATTACCAAATTTATATTTCTTATCACCTGTTCCATAAAACAAAATTTTCTCGGCGGTTTTGCCTAATTTTTCAAAAGGAACTTCGAGTGAAAACTTATTTTCATTAGCCACAATTTGCAAAAATTGCATTTGCTTTTGCGAAGAAATTCGCGACAATGGTCGAATCGCGCCTTGCAAAATATTTAACTTCGGATTCGGCACCAATAATTCTGGCACAATATTAAGCTTATCTCCCAAGCCCTGACAATCTGGACAGGCTCCAGTCGGCGAATTAAACGAAAATAATCTCGGCTCGAGATCTGCCAAAGAATAACTGCATTTTTGGCACAAATAATCTTGCGAAAAAAAGATTTCTTTTTTGGTAGCTTTGTCGACGACAATCATCTGACCATTGCCGATCCCGAGAGCAATTTCCAAAGATTTGATAAATTGTTTTTTGTCGGTTCGCGGTTCGATCTGGTCAACTAGAATTTCTAAATTATATTTTTTATCAGGATCAATATTTAAGCAACGAAATTCTTTGAGCACATAAATTTCTTTGTTCAAGCGAACTTTGATACTACCGGTCACCCGAGCTTTTTCGATGACAGCTTCTTTATTGATGATCGAATTTTTAACTAGCGGTGCCAAAATAAAAATCTCACCTTTTTTGGAAAATGCGAGTGTCTGATCAATAATTTGGTTCAGGTTTTGTTTTTCTAATTTTTTACCACAATGTGGGCAATGCGGTTGACCGATTTTGCTAAACAACAAACGTAAGTGGTCATAAACCTCGGTAATCGTCCCCACGGTCGAACGTGGATTATTGGAAATTGTTTTTTGATCGATGGCAATCGTCGGCGAAAGTCCGCTAATACTTTCTAATTCTGGTTTATCGACCGCACCGAGAAAACGACGCGCATAACTCGAAAGACTTTCAACATAACGCCTTTGACCTTCGGCATAAATCGTATCAAAAGCCAAAGAAGATTTGCCCGAACCAGAAAGACCGGTAATGACCGTTAATTTGTTTTTTGGAATATCAACATTTATTCCCTTTAAATTGTTAACCCTAGCTCCTCTGATAGAGATTTTTTCGAGAGGCATTGAATGTAGATTTAACGAATTTTTATTCGTCATATTGTACTATATAAAAATGATTGTGGCAAGGGTGTGAGGGCAAATGTATCATTTTTAAATTATAAATTTTAAATGAATGATTTAATGAATAAATATTTTAATGACTAAATGTCTAGTTAATCCTATTGTCAAAGTCAATATTTAAATCCATAAACATTAAATTTCGACCGCGAACATTGGTTGAGTGAATTATTAAATTCAATTTTTGCCCTGAGCGGTTTGTAAAAAATTTTTCAACTGTCTGAGTCCCCACACCCATTAAATAATAAAATACTTTAATAATTTTGTTTACGTAGCATTATTTAATGGGTGTGGGGACGAGTTTTGAAAAATAGCGAAGGCAAAAA
>JBAYNP010000020.1:0-11676 GCA_041678785.1 Patescibacteria group bacterium
AATTTGATTTTGAACCAAAAGATCATGTCGAATTAGCGACTGGACTCAAACTAATTGATTATGAACGGGCTGCCAAAATGAGTGGCGCTGGTTTTTGGGTTTATACTGGCCTCGGTGCCGAACTTGAATGGGCTTTAATAAATTATTTCATCGATTTTCACCGCAAGAATGATTATACCTTTTTGATCCCACCTTTTTTGTTGAACGAAGCTTCGGCTTATGCTTCGGGTCATTTACCAAAATTTCGTGATGATCTTTTTTGGACTCAAGACAATACTTGTCTGAATGCGACCTCAGAAATGATGCTTGGAAATTATCATCGTGATGAAATTCTTGATGAAAAAGTTTTACCGTTAAAATATTTTGCCTACTCAGCTTGTTTTCGTCGCGAAGCTGGAACTTATCGCAAGGAAGAACGCGGAATGATTCGCGGTCATCAATTCAACAAGATTGAAATGTTTATGTTTACCAAACCAGAGGATTCATGGAAAGCTTTTGATGAATTAGTAAACAATGCTCAGAAATTAGTCGAAGGACTAGGTTTGCATTATCAAGTTTCAAAATTAGCAGCTGGTGATTGTAGTGCTGCCATGGCCAAAACTTGCGACCTTGAAGTCTGGATTCCAAGTATGGGAATTTATAAAGAAGTCAGTAGCGTCTCCAATGCTTTGGATTATCAGGCTCGTCGTGGTCGAACGCGTTACCGCAACAACAAGACCGAAAATACCGAATTTGTTCACACTTTGAATGGTTCAGGTTTAGCTACGAGTCGACTCGTGCCAGCGATTTTGGAACAATTTCAGCAAGCCGATGGCAGTGTGGTGATTCCAAAAGTTTTGCAGAAATATATGGATGGGACAAAAGTTATTAAACCTCTAAAATAAACATGTCTCAAAATTTTAATTTGGTAGAAATTTCAAAATTGGCTTTCAAACATAACCTAGGACTTTTTAGAAAAAATCTAAAGCCAAATACAAAATTAATGACTGTTGTCAAAAGCAATGCCTATGGTCATGGAATGATTGAAATGGCTCGTCTAGCAGTTGAATTTGGTTCTGATTGGTTGGCTACGGCTAATTTGTCTGAGGCAATTGAATTAAGAAATGCAAAAATAAAAAATCCAATTTTAGTTTTGAGTTATTATGCTTTGGATGAAAAAGATCTTCGATTTGCTATTAAGGCCAATATTTCTTTGGTAGTATATTCGGAAGAGCAAATAAAATTTATAGACAAGCTCGCAAAAAACTTAAATAAAAAGGCTAAAATACATATTAAGGTTGATACCGGAACTTCACGATTAGGGATTTTAATAAATCAAGCTTTTGATTTTATAAAAAAAACTAGTCATTATAAAAATATTGAAATTGAAGGTTTGTTTTCTCACTTTGCAGCTTCTGAAGAAAATCAAAAATTTACCAAATATCAACTCGCTGCATTTAAAAAATTAATTGTTAAATTAAATAATGCGGGTATAAATATTGCATTTAAGCATTTCGCTTGTAGTGCCGCTATTATGTCACAAGCTGATTCACGATTTGATATGGTCCGTTTAGGCATTGCTGCTTATGGTCTTTGGCCATCAACGCAGGCAATTAAATTAGCACGACATAATTTTGGCAAAAAATTTAATTTAAAACCAGTTTTGTCATTGTACACAAAAATTGTTCAGCTCAAAGAAGTTCAAAAGGGAACTTGTATAGGCTATGGTTGCACCAAAATTGTTAATCAAAAAACAAAGTTAGCAATTTTACCAGTTGGCTATTGGGAAGGTTTTGATCGTCGCTTATCAAATAAAGCAGAAGTGATTATAGCTGGCAAACGTTGTTCTGTGCTTGGTCGAGTTTGTATGAATTTAATTATCGTGGATGTAACAAAGTTAAAAAAAATTCAAGTCGGAGAAAAAGTAACCTTGATTGGTCGAGACGGTAAAGTTGAAGTTACGGCTGATGAGTGGGCAAAACATATTGGAACAATTAATTATGAAATTATAACCAGAATAAACCCTTTGGTTAAAAGAATTTATGTTTAATATTTTTAAAAAGAAAAAAAGATTTTTGACCGAAGAAGATATTCAGGATACCAAAGTTGCTTCACGCAAATATCTTTTGAAAATTCGACAAAAAAGATTTAGAAAAATATATATTATTTTAAGCATTGTTCTTTTTTTTGGAGTCATTTCTTTTTTACTTTTTTGTAAATGGTTTAATATCAGAGGTTTAGAAATTGAAAGGGAAAATGCTGAACATTCTTTGGTTACCAATGATCAAATGCAAAGTATTTTTGAAAATCAACTAGATCAAAAAAAATGGTTTATTTTTTCACAAAGAAATATTTTTTTGTTTGACAGTGAAAAATTTAAAGAAAATATTATTCAAAATATTAATTTAGATGTGAGTCAGGTTCACAAAAAAATTAATTTCAAAATCCAATTGGTAACTACCGAAAAGAAACCTGTGGCTGTGTTTGTTTTTCAAAATGCCTATTATTATATTGATCGTTATGGTAAGCTAATTCGACCACTTTTGGCCGAAGAAGAGCCCGATAGTGATTTGGTAAAAGTGTTTTTTAGTGTTATTGAGCCGGTTGTTGTCGAACCAGATTTGGTTGAAAGTAAGGCTTTAAACGGTGAAGTTTCTGAAGCGGTCGCCGTAACAGAATCTCAGCCACAAGAAATAAAACCAGAGATAAATTCACTTGATTTTCTTTTGAGTAAAATGGACGAAAGCAGAATTAATTTTGTGCTAAATGTCAAACAAAAATTAATCACTATTTTACCAAATATAAAAATTGACGCTTTTGAATTTTTAGATCCTCAAGTCTCGGATGTTAGAGTTCACACTAATCAAGGCTATGTGATTTATTTTGATCAGCAAATTGAACTTGAAAGACAAATTAGTAATTTAAAAATTGTTTTAGATCAAAAATTAAAAAACAAAAATATCAAGTATATTGATCTACGTTACAAAGATAGGATTTATTATCAGGAATAATTATGATGTTAAAAAATAAAAAAATAAAAAATCGGCTTGAAATTTTAGAGGAAAAAGTTTTAGTCAATCCGAATAATTGTAAAAGTCAACTTGATCTTGGCCGGGCTTATTTGGACTTAGGTCAATATAAAAAAGCTTTACCATCTTTGATTTGGGCTCAAAAGTTATCGCCAGAAAGTTTTGAAACTAATTATTATTTAGCCTTGGGTTATTTTTTAAAAAATAAATTTGAGGAGGGGATTGATTTTGCTAAATTAGCTTGTGAGTTAAAACCAAAAAATCCAAAAGCTAGTAAACTTTATCAACGATTTAAGCTTGAAATTAAATATCAAAAAAATAAAGAAGCCGCAATTATTAGTGGTTTATTTGGTAGTAATAAAAAAATAGAACTTGGCCCCAAAGTTGATGAGCTGCAAAAAAATCTTAACACAAAAATTACAACCTACAGCTGTTGTGATGGTTTTTGCAAACCTTGTAAACTTAAAAATAGTTGTCGGGCTTATCAGAAGCGTCTTAGTTTTGAAAAAAGCTGTCGTCAAAAGGGTCAAGATCCACATGATATCGATGCGATTATAGAAGAAATCGAAAACATGTTAACCGATGTTAAGGGTAATGTCGAAGAGCAAATAAAATCATTGGGTGTTGAAATAAAAATTATCGATCAAAAAAATCTCAGAAATGAGAAAGAGCTTCATAAACAAATTATAAATTCAAAACTATTTCGACAAATTAAGAAATTTTCTTCAGCCAGTAAAAATTTTTTGGATCAAGTTTTTGAAGTGATTGATGAAGATCCAATGATCGGAGCAGTTTTACATGATGAATTAGAAAAAATAATTCATTATTCTCAAATTTGTGAACCAAAAACTTATCGCGCCCTAAGTTCTTTAGTAATTAATCTCGATGACAAAGATTTTCAAGACGCTTTTAGCTCGCTATCTTTAGTTTATGAATCGTTGAATGTTTGTCAAAATTCATTAAGTTTGATTGCAGAAGTGGGGGAGAGTAGTTGGGCAATCGAGGCTATATTTTTAACCACTCAAATTCAAGATCTACAAAATTATTTACTAAAAAATTATCCGCAAATAAAAATTTATCGCCAAAAAATTATAATAAATTCTGACTATGAAAATAAATTCACACAGTAAAATTGCGATTCTTGGTTTTGGAGTCGAAGGGATTGCCACCTATGATTATTTGATTTCAAAAAATATTACTGATATTACGATTTGTGATTTGAATGAAAAGGCAGAAATTCCCGTAGGTGCCAAAAGTATTTTAGGACAAAATTATCTAGATAGTTTGGAAAGTTTTGAAATTATTTTTCGTAGCCCGGGAATAAAATTTTTTGACCAAAAAATTCAACAAGCCAAAAACGCTGGCGTCGAAATTACCAGTGCTACCAAATTTTTCTTCGAGAATTGTCCCTGCAAAATTATCGGTGTCAGCGGGACTAAAGGTAAAGGCACAACTTCGACCTTGATTTATGAAATTTTGAAAAATGCTGGTCGTGACGTTTATCTCGGTGGAAATATTGGCGATCCTGCCATAATCTTTCTGGACAAATTAACTCCTGACAGCTTGGTTGTTTTAGAATTGTCGAGTTTTCAGCTCCAAGATTTAGAAATGAGTCCACAGATTTCGGTTTTGTTAAACACAACTCAAGATCACCTGGATTATCATCAAGATCGTGAAGAATATCTCGAGGCAAAATCGAGTCTCGTCAGATTTCAAACCAAAGATGATTTGGCGATTTTTAATTCAGATTATGAATACAATGAGCGTTATGCCAAATTGACCCCAGCTGAAATTAAATTTGTCAGCAGTCAGACTAAGACCAATGGTGCTTATCAACAAGCTGGCAAAATTTATGTTGGCAATGCTGAAATTGTCAGTATTTCAGAAATCGGATTACTCGGAAAACATAATTGGGAAAATGTGATGCCAGCGATTCTAGTCGCTCAAAGACTTGGAGTTGATCAACAAATTATTCATTCGAGCATTACAAATTTCAAAGGTTTACCACATCGTTTAGAATTGATTCGCGAGATTGATCAGGTCAAATTTTACAATGATTCTTTTTCGACTAATCCCGAAACTTCGATTGCAGGGGTTAAAAGTTTTTCAGTGCCACTCGTTTTGATTGCTGGTGGATATGACAAAGGTTTGGATTACACTCTCTGGGCTCAAGAAATAAGTCAGAGTCAAAATTTAAAAGCGGTTTGCTTGATTGGTAACCTCGCTGATAAGATGAATGAATTATTAAAAAATAATTCAACTTTAAAAATTATCAAATGCTCGACGCTAGGGGAGGCAGTTGAAAAAGGTTATCAAGAATTAAGCGATACCGGCGGAGTGATCTTATTATCGCCGGCAGCAGCTAGCTTTGATATGTTCAAGAACTACAAAGATCGTGGCTATAAGTTCATCGAAGCGGTTTCCGATCTTAAATAATTAAACTAAAATACTTCTATATTTTGCGACGCTTGAAAATGGGGTGTTCGATTTGGCAGGTAGTAAGTGTCATGACAATTAATGGGCTTTTGTGAGCCCTTTTGTTTTTCCTTAATATACTTATATATATCTGAGGTAAGTCTAAAAAATTTTTATTCGCAAGTTGAAAAGATTATTTAAGTTTAAAGAATTCAAGAGTTAGAAGTCGAATGATAGTTGAATCATGCAATGGCTATATTAAAGCGCTAAGCCCTGGTGTATGTGTCGCATAAGATATATTGTGCGACTCATAACATCCAGAAACGCCAGCCACTCTATTGATTGATAATTAGTCCCAAAAAATAATTACCCTCTTCTGTCGGTTAGCTCTGAGTTGAAGTTGATAGTTTAATAATATAAATTAATAAAAATCCCCTGTTTTACCAGGGGATAGTCGGTCTAAGTTTGAAATAAAATTTAAACGAGAATTATTAATTATTCATATTCCCCTTTTTGCTGTTCGTATAGCTCGCTGTATAATTTTTTGTCTTGCATTAATTCGTCGTGGCTACCTTCCTCAATAATTTTTCCGTCATCAAGAAAGATAATTTTATTAGCTCGGCGTAAAGTTGCGAAATTGTGTGAGATAATCAACATCGATTGTTTACTAGAAATCGCTTCGATGTTTCTAAAGATTTCCGAAGTTGATTTCGAATCAATGGCGGCAGTTGGTTCGTCCAAGACAAAAATCTGAGAATCGCGATAAAAGACTCTCGCCAAAGCCATTTTTTGTCGTTCGCCTTTAGAAAGCTCAGCACCACCGAATTCGACGCCAATCATTTGATCATATTGATCTTCCCAGCTTTCAATAAAATCAGAGGCAGTACTTTGTCGGGCAGCGCGTTTTACTTTTTCAAGATTAAATTGTTTATTAATGTTACCATAAGAAATTGAATGTTTTGCCTCAAAATTAAATGAACTAAAATCCTGAGGTAAAACTGCTAGTTTTGACCACCAATCATTCAAACTCAAATTTTTTAAATCAATGCCATTGATCAAAACTTGTCCCTTGTTGGGATCATGGATTCTGAGCAACAAACGAATAATGGTGGTCTTGCCTGCTCCGTTGTGTCCGACCAGACCAATTTTCTCACCTGGCTTAATTTTGAAAGAAATATTTTTTAGCACATAATTTTTTTGTCCGGGATATTTGAAACTGACATTTTTAAACTCTATTTCAGGAGCAATTTTACTGATAATTTTTTTAGGGCTTTTTAGTTCTTTAATTATTGGTTTGGTATTTATAACCTCGACAATATCTGAAGCATATAGATTTCTTTCTAAAAGTCTCGCAAACCACATTAAGAACGTAGTTACGTTGGAATTAAAAAATGAAATAACTGAAAATAAAAACACAATCGTTCCTACGGATGTTTTGCCTTCTAAAACACCATTTATTGCTAATCCTAAACCAGCAAACATACCTACTCCAGACAATATTTCTGAAAAAATTCTAAAACGAGCTCGACTATATTCATTGTCAATTCTTTTTTTATTAAAGTCAGTAAAGATATTTTCTATTTTGTTCAAAAATAAATTTTGGATTTGAAATAGTTTGGATTCTATCACAGAAAATTTATTAATAAAAAATACTTTTAGATTTTGATAAACTCGCTGCTCTCGACTATTTTCAGCATTGATACTCCAGGATAAACCACCATATTTAACTTCAATAATAAATTTAGGAATTGAAAGGACAACGACCAATAAAAAAATTTTCCAGTCGATAAATAAGATTGCGACTGAACTCATAATAACAATTACCATTATTTTTATCATTTCAATACCAAAGTCCATGATCTGTATTATTGGCTGAACCCCATTATTAAAGGATCTTTGTAGTAAATCTTGGAACTTTGAATTTTCAATATGAGCAATATCCAATTCCCCTCTTATTTTTAAAATATATACTTCAATATAACTAGTAAATTTTAACAAAAAAACCATTACAGCGGCTGACTCTAATACTCCTAAAACGATTGGAATTATTGAAACTACAGTATAAATTATAAGTGTTGGCCAAACATTTCCAGTATTTCCATTTTTTATAAAATTTGCAATTGAATCAACCAAATTACCAAAAAATTTGGAAGTTACTACAGGGAAAATACCCATAATAATACTCAAAACTACAGTACTTGAAAATGTAAAGGGAGAACTTTTAAAGGCAAGCTTAGAAAAAATGATTACATTCTTTAAAAATTTTTTAAAATTGGCCAAGCTTTTAGCTTTATTTTTTGTTGTGGTTTCAGTCTTTTTTTCTGATCCCATTATTGTAAATAATTTAGCGGATTAACTGGAATTCCATTTGAGCGAACCTCAAAGTGAAGATGTGGAGCGCTCGAGAAACTTCCAGCACCCTTGGTTCCTGGCATTCCACCAGACAAACCAATCACCTGCCCTCTGGTGACATAAGAATCTTGAGTGACATAAATTTGACTAACATGGCCATAGACAGTCGAAAGCTCATCATTGTGAACTAACATAATATAGCTATAACCCATCCCGTTATCTTTAGCACGAGCCACATAGCCGGGAGCAGCCGCTTTGATTGGCGTTCCCTGAGCGGCGCGGACATCAATCGCGGGATGTTCCCCTATCCAGGTACGATAAGGATATTCTGGATCATGAAATTCGCAGGTGACATATTGACTTGGGACCGGCCAAGACAAATCATTGCCGGTTAACAAAGTTTGGCCAGATTCTTTTTGAGCTCGCATTTTTTCACGAGCTAAATTTTCGAGTGAAGCAATTTCGTTGCTAGCAGTTTGCCATTCTTTTCGAACCTTTGAAAGTAGGCTTTGAAAATTAGCTTCAGCACCTTTGGTTTGAGTGACCAATCTTGATTTAATTCCCTCTTCTTCGCTTAATTTATTTTCTTTATCTTCTAGTGCTGTTTGGAGCGAAGTCAAATCTTCTTTTTTGGTGTTTAGGGCGTCATTTTCAATTTGTAGACCTTGTTTGGCGGTAGTTAATTTATCAAGAGAGTTTTGGATGCTACTTTGTAAATCTTCGGAAAATTTGATCTGATTAAAAAAATCAGATAAGGAATTATTGGTTAAAATAATTTCAAACAAACTTTGCTGATCTGCCCAATACATTGTTTTTAAAACCTCACCAATTTTGTCTTTATCGGCTGAAATTTCTTGCTCCTTTTCAGCGATTTTAAGTTTGGTATTCACGATTTCTAATTCGGTTTTTTTAATTTCAGCCTCAGTCTGACCGATACTGGCTAAAATTTGTTGATGGCTATCTTCTAGAATTGAAAGTTGACCCTGAAGACTAATCACTTCCTTTCTTTTGGTAGCGATAGTTTCTTGATAATAAGTTTCTTTTTGTTTTAATTCTTCAATTTTAGCTTCTTGATCTTTGATTTGTTGCTGAATTTCGTCGAGCTCTTGTTGATTACTCGCTTGAGCAGGAACTAATTTAAAAACAAAAAATAAACTCGTAATTAAGATAATACCAGTTAGAATTATATAAAATTTTTGACCAAAAAACTTTTTCATAACTTAAGTATTATACACTATTTTAAATTAAGTTAGCAAATATTTTTTTGGATAATAAAAAATGATTTTTTATTTAGTTTTCATACCAGAAATTATTTTTTTTACATCAGAAATGTTGTTTTTAATACAATAATTTCGTATTTCTTCTATTATTTTAAAGGAAATAGTAGGATCAATAAAATTTGCAGTGCCAATTTGAACAGCAGTGGCTCCAGCTAGCATGAATTCAATAGCATCTTTTCCATTCATTATTCCTCCTAAACCAATAATTGGTATTTTAACAGCTTTACTAATTTGCCAAACCATTCTAAGGGCTATAGGTTTAATGGCTGGCCCCGACAATCCTCCGGTTATTGTGGAAAGTTTTGGTTTTTTGGTATTTATATCAATAGCCATACCTAAAAATGTATTAACTGCAGAAATAGCATCAGCCCCTGCATTTTCTACTGCCTTGGCAATTTCAGCTATATTGGTGACATTTGGTGAGAGTTTGACAATTAAAACTCCAGAATATATTTTACGTACCGCCCTTACTATTTGACTGGCTGCAGAACAAGATGTGCCAAAAGCCATGCCACCCATTTTTACATTAGGGCAGCTAATATTAAGCTCTATAGCTGGAATTTTTTTAATTTTTTCAATTTTCTTAGTTACCGCTAGATATTCTTTAATATTACTTCCAGATACATTGACTATAATATTAGTCTGATAGTGTTGAATTTTTGGTAAAATATTATTTATAAAAACATTTACCCCTTTGTTTTGTAGCCCGACAGCATTTAACATACCCGAAGCTGTTTCTGTCATTCTCGGATAAGGATTACCTTCTCGTGGATTAAGTGTAGTTCCTTTTACAATAATACCTCCCAAGGTTTCAACATCAAAGAAATCATCAAATTCAAGACCATAACCAAAAGTTCCCGAAGCTGTTAAAATGGGATTTTTACAAACCATTTTGCCAATTTTGACTGACATTTTTACCATAGCAAATCTTTTGAATTAAATACTGGACCTTCAGTACAAACACATTTGTGTCCAACTATAGTATTTGTTACACAACAGAGGCAAACACCAATACCACAAGCCATAAGATTTTCAAGACTGACTTCGCAGTTAATTTTAGCTTTATGAGCACATCTTACTACAGCTTTCATCATAATTTCTGGTCCACAAGCATAAATCATAGAATAATTATTCAATTGGCTAAAAATTGAATGATTTATGACAAAACCTTTTTCACCAGTGCTGCCATCTTCAGTTGTTATATAAACTTTGCCATATTTTGAATATTTATCTATCAAAATTAGATCAGTGGATTTGCGAACTCCAATGATTATATCCACCTCATATTTTTTGCTATTTAATATTTTAGCAAGATATAATAATGGTGCAATTCCACAGCCACCACCCACTAATAAAACTCGAGTCGGATTATTTGTACTAAATCCATTACCCAAAGGGTATACCAAGTTTAAAAAATTGTCTTTTTTCAATAAGGCTAATTGTGAAGTACCTTCGCCGACTATTTTAATAAGTAATGAAATAGTATTTTTATTATAATTTACATTATGGACTGACAAAGGTCGACGCAAAAAAGTATTTTTTGAATTTTTTATTATTACCTCTGCAAATTGACCAGGTAATATTTCAGGTAATGTTTTTGATGAAACAAGTTCGATAATAAAATAATCAGAGTTTAATTTTTTATTTTTAACAATTTTTAAATCTTCGATTCTTTTTTGTTTTGTTTGATGTTGGTTAAGACTCGATTGATTTTTTTGATGTAGGCATTGTTTGCCAACTGGCATAAGAAAAAAATTAAAAATCTTAAATTAGCAAATCAATTGCCTTTTTAATTCGAGCTAATGATTTTTCTTGACCTAAAGTACTAGCAACTTCAAACGGTCCTGGTGAAGATTGTTGACCAGTCAAAGCTACTCGCAATGGCCACATAAAGTTGCCAACGCCGACTTCTTGAGCAATCGGTAAAAGTATTTGAGAAATATTTTCCAGAGTAAAATATTTAAGTCCTGACAATTTTTCGTGTGCCAAAGTCAAATTTTTAATCGCATCAGCTTTGTCAGCTTTTTTCCAAACTAAAATTTCTGGAGCGTAATCAAGCTCGTCATTGACCAAAAACATCGTTTTGTCGCCGACTTCATCGAGGTGAACCAAGCGTTCTTGTTCTAGCCAGACAATTTTTTTAGCTAGATCTAAATCAACATCAATCCCCTTTTGTTTTAAATAAGGCAGACATAATTGAGTTAATTTTTCCAAATCTAATTGACGAATATATTGACCATTGATCCAATCGAGTTTTTGAATATCAAAAACCGAACCAGATTTTCTGACACGATCGAGAGAAAATTCGGTGATCAATTCTTGAAGTGAGAAAATTTCGCGTTCACCGCCAGGATTCCAGCCCAGAAATGCCACAAAATTAAGCAAAGCTTCTGGCAAATAACCTTTGGCTAAATAATCTTCGACCGCAACATCACCTTGACGTTTGCTGAGCTTAGATTTGTCAGGATTTAGAATCAAAGGAATATGAGCAAATTCAGGAATGTCCCAACCAAAACATTGATACAAAAAAACATGTTTTGGAGTCGACGGTAGCCACTCTTCGCCACGAATTACGAGATTGACTTTCATCAGGTGATCATCGACAATATTGGCTAAGTGAT
>JBAYNP010000021.1:0-11079 GCA_041678785.1 Patescibacteria group bacterium
CTGTTGGTTTTTTTGATTTAGAAATCATATTTATTTTGATTCAATTTCCAAAAGTCGATTGTATTTGGCGACACGTTCACCTCGATTTGGAGCCCCGGCTTTGATAAATTCAGCACCGACCGCCACCGCCAAATCGGCAATAAAAGTATCGCTGGTTTCACCTGAGCGATGTGAAATTACAACTTTGTAATTATTGGCTTGAGCTAAGCGAATACATTCGATTGTTTCTGACAATGTCCCAATCTGATTGAGCTTGATTAAAATTGAATTGGCGACACCCAGCCCAATTCCTTTATTTAATCGATCGATATTGGTCGTAAATAAATCGTCACCGACAAGCAAAGTCTTTTTTAATTTTTGATCGTGTGACAAAATCCCCCAACCCATCCAGTCATCTTCGGCTAGACCATCTTCGATTGAAATTATTGGATATTTTTTGACCCATTTTTCATAAACCTCAATCATTTCACCTGTAAAATTTTCTTTGCCAGAAAAATTATATTTATTTTTTTTGAATAATTCCGAAGCTGCGACATCGATCGCTAAGAAAATTTCTTTACCAGCTTTATAACCAGCTTTTTTGATCGCCTGAATTAAAATTTCAAAAACTTCTTCATGATTTTTAAAACTTGGTGCAAAGCCACCTTCATCACCGACGGCAATTTTATATTTTTTTGCAATTAAAATATTTTTTAAAGCCTGAAAAATTTCAGCCCCGGCTCTGACCTGCTCACTATATTTTTTTATCCCAGCTGGTACCAACATAAATTCCTGAATATCTAAACCAGAATCGGCGTGCTTGCCACCATTAATCACATTCATCATCGGCACTGGCAATTGTTGATTTTTTTTGAGCCCATAAACTTTAGCAATGTATTCAAAAAGATTCAAACCTTCGAACTTAGCTCCGAGTCGTGCACAAGCCAACGAAACACCTAAAATCGCATTGGCACCAAGTTTGGATTTATTTTCGGTTCCGTCGAGCTCGATTAAAATTTCATCAATTTCTTGTTGAGTCAAATCTTGATTTTTTAACTTTGGAAAAATCTTTTTATTAATATTTTCAATCGCTTTTAAAACGCCCTTGCCACCAAAAAGTTTTCCGCCATCACGCAATTCGCAAGCTTCGTGTTTGCCAGTCGAAGCACCAGATGGCACACTCGCCTTAGCACAAACTTTGTCGCTACAAGCTACGACCTGAATAGTTGGATTGCCACGAGAATCGAGGATTTGAATGGCTTTAAGTTGAGTTATTTTCATAAATTTAGGTTAATTTTAATTGCTTTAATTATACCAGATTTCAATTTAAAAAAAATCCCCCTGCACGATTATTTCGCACAGGGGAACACATCACAAAAGATGACAAGACACGGTTAATCCCACCATAACAATGGAGACCATGCTCATCAGTTTAATCAGAATATTGAGTGAGGGGCCAGATGTGTCCTTAAACGGATCACCTACGGTATCGCCAACGATAGCTGCCTTATGACAATCGGAATGTTTCCCACCAAGGTTGCCTTCTTCAATATATTTTTTGGCATTATCCCAGGCACCACCCGAATTGGCCATAAATATGGCAAGGATAAAGCCGGTTGATGTTGCACCGAGCAACAAACCGGCCACACCGGCCACCCCAAAAACTACGCCCGTGGCAACTGGAATAAAAATTGCCAGCAACGACGGGAAAAGCATCTCGCGTTGTGCTCCACGGGTTGATATTTCAACACAACGGGCGTAATCCGGCTCGGCCTTGCCTTCGAGAATGCCAACAATTTCACGGAATTGCCGGCGGACTTCTTCGACCATGCTTTGTGCCGCACGGCCTACAGCATTCATCGTCAGGCCGCAAAATAAAAATGCGGCCATCGAGCCGATAAACGAGCCCACCAAAATACTAGGATTCATCAAGTCTAGGTGATAGTATTGCATCATTTGCGCAATTGAAGCCTGATGGACATCCACGTTCATTATCTGCATAAAAACCGCGGCCTTTTCGGGAACTCTGGCAATAGCAATCTTGACCTCTTCAATATATGAGGCCAAAAGAGCCAAAGCGGTCAGTGCTGCCGAGCCGATGGCAAAACCTTTGCCGGTGGCAGCAGTCGTATTCCCAAGCGAATCGAGAGCGTCAGTCCGCTTACGGACATTTTCGCCCAATCCGCTCATTTCAGCATTGCCGCCGGCGTTATCAGCAATTGGCCCGTAAGCATCAGTGGCCAGAGTTATACCCAGTGTTGACAACATACCTACGGCCGCTATTGCAATACCATACAAACCCATACTGCTATTATTAAAATCGAAACCGGAAGCAAATGTGAATGCAAGGATGATTGTAGTTCCGACGATCAAAACAGGGAATGCCGTAGAAATCATTCCTGTCCCGATCCCTGAAATGATAACCGTTGCCGGGCCAGTTTTGGTCGACTCGGCAATATTCCTAGTTGGCGTATATCCGGAGGAGGTATAGTATTCGGTAATTTTTCCAATACCAATACCTCCAACCAAACCGGCCATCATAGAGCCCCAAATTCCGGTGTAATTAGGTAAGTCGAGCATTTTCAGGATAAAGAAAGAGCAAATAGCGATAAGCACCGAGCTGAAGTTTACCCCGCGCGAAAGTGCTTTTAATAACTGTTTTTGCGAAGCGTCTTCTTTCGATTTCACCATAAAGATACCGGCAATTGAAAGGATAATTCCAATTGCAGCAATAACCATAGGCGCAATAACACCGTTCATTTGTTTCTCAACACCAAGGCTTGCAAAAGCCGTTGCTCCAAGTGCTGCAGTTGATAGAATAGCGCCGCAATACGATTCGTAAAGGTCGGCACCCATACCGGCCACATCACCGACGTTGTCGCCAACGTTATCGGCAATGGTTGCCGGATTACGTGGATCATCTTCAGGAATACCAGCTTCTACTTTCCCTACAAGGTCAGCACCTACATCAGCTGCTTTTGTGAAGATACCACCACCAACACGTGCAAATAGAGCCTGTGTCGATGCACCCATACCAAAGGTAAGTGTGGTCGTGGTTATTATGATTAGCTTCATACTCGGATTGGCTGCAATCATTGCGTTGGTGGTGTTATCGAGCGCACCGATGATGAATTGCAATACATAAAACCAAATTGAGATATCTAGAAGCCCAAGACCCACTACGACCAGTCCCATAACCGCACCAGAACGAAAAGCCAATCTGAGGCCATCGTTTAGGGAACGCTGGGCTGCATTAGCCACCCGTGCCGAAGCATAGGTAGCTGTTTTCATGCCAAAGAAACCAGCCAGCGCTGAAAAGAAACCGCCGGTCAGGAATGCAAATGGCACCCAGGGATTTTGTATCCCCAGGCCATAAGCCATTGCCGCAAAGATCATCGTCAGCACAATAAATACTATTCCGACAACTTTATATTGTTGCCGGATATACGCCATTGCACCATCACGAACGTGCTTGGCTATTTTTTTCATCGTGTCCGTGCCTTCGCTTTCCTTCATCATTTGCCTAAAAAAATACCAGGCAAAGGCCAATGCGGTGACAGCCGCAATAGGGACAAACATAAAAATCCCAAACATAAAAACCTCCAAGCTATAGTTATTAACGAACAAACTTACTAGAAAACTATCAAAAAAAACACTAATAGTCAAACAAAAAAATCTCTCTCGAGATTTTTTTGTTTTTTATCTTTTTATTTCTCCAGCACTTTAATCTCTGGTAAAGTTTTTCCTTCGAGAAACTCCAGCATCGCACCTCCCAATTTTGTCTAAATCTTTGATTTAGTTACAAAATTGAGGATCCGCCTTGGGCGGATTAAAACTATTTCTCCAATACTTTTATTCCGGGAAGTTCTTTGCCTTCCAAAAACTCCAACATCGCTCCGCCACCAGTCGAGACAAAAATATTTGGACTCAGCTTTTTATTCATAAATAGCGAAGCAGTTTCTCCCCCACCAATACAAATCTGAGCGGTTTTATTTTTTAAAATTTCACTTGCTAATTTTAGAGTAAACTTAGCAAATTCATGTTTTTCAAACCAACCCATCGGCCCATTCCACACAATAGTCTTGGCGCCGTTCAAATAGATTTTGAAAATTTTAAACGTCTCGGCCCCAAGATCATAGATTGCTTCGTTTTTTGAGACCAGGTCAACTTCTCTAGTTTTACCACCAGTCACAATCACATCAACTGGCAAAACTATTTTTTCAAAATTATATTTATTTAAATTTAATTTGAAATCCTTATCCACCAAAGATTTTCCAACTTCATAACCCGCTGACAAAATAAAATTATTAGCAATCGCACCCCCAATCAAAACCTGATCAAACTTTTTACTCAATTTATCAATCACCTTAATTTTAGTTTCAATTTTGGATCCACCGACAATGGCCACGGCTGGTTTCTTTGGTTCCAAAACTTGATTCAAATTAGTAATTTCATCTTCGAGCAATAAACCAGCATAGCTTGGTAAATATTTAGCAATTGCCACCACCGAAGATTGTTTGCGATGAGAAACCGCAAAAGCGTCATTAACAAAAATATCACCTAGGCCCGCCAATTCCTTACCCCAACGTGAATCATTGGCTTCTTCTTTTGGATGGAAACGCACATTTTCAAGCACTAAGACTTCACCGCCATTTAAAGTTTCAATCGCTTGCTCAACTTCTTCGCCAGAAATTTGTGGGATAAAAGCCACTTTTTTCTTGAGTAATTTTTCCAATTTTTGAGCAATCGGCAATAAACTCAATTCTTTAACAACCTTGCCATTAGGACGACCCAAGTGACTTAATAAAATTATCTTGGCTTTTTGTTTGATCAAATATTCGATCGTCGGCAAAGCTTTTTGAATTCGATAATCATCGATAATTTTAATTCCTTTCATCGGAACATTAAAATCGGTGCGAACGATGACGCGTTTGTTAGTTAAGTTTTTGATTTGTTTAATTGTTTTGAGTTGCATTTATGGTTTTATTTAATTCTTAATACTTTATACTTTATACTTTATACTTTATACTTGATACTTATTTACATCTTCCCAACCACCTCAACTCCCAAAATTTTCAACCCGTTTTTTAAAACCACTCCCACTGATTCAATCAAAGCTAATCGAGCTAATTTTAAGTCATCACTCTCCGCCTGAGCCACTGGACATTTGGCATAAAATTTATTGAAGCTCGCCGATAAACTTAGTAAATAATTTACCAAAGTAGCCGGATTATAATTTTCGGTCGCTTTTGAAATAATTTGTGGAAATTCGCTCACAGCTTTGATAACTTCCCATTCTTCGATGGTACTTAACAAAGAAAAATCAATCTGGCTAGCTTTTATTTTTTGGTTTTTAAAATTTTTATTTTTGATACTGCCAATTCGAGCATAAGTATATTGTAGATATGGTCCAGTGTCGCCTTCAAACTTGAGGGCCGACTCCCAATCAAAAGTAATGTTGCTCTCTGGGGTATATTTTAACATCCCGAATTTCAAGGCTCCCAAAGTAATTTTATTGGCCACGTCATTGACATCTTTAAAATCAACATTTTCACGTTTACTGATTTCAGTTTGAACTTTGTCCAAAATTTTGTCATACAAATCTTGAGCTAAAATAATGTTGCCTTTGCGACTCGCCATCGCACCCCCTTGAAGTGCCACCACCCCATAAGATAACTGGCGACATTTTTTGGCTTGAGAAAATCCCATTAATTCCAGCGTTTTAAAAATTTGTTTGAAATACAAATCCTGTCGACTATCAATCACATACAACGATCGATCGATTTTATATTTGTTAAATTTTAGCACTGCCAAAGCCAGATCCTTGGTCGCATACAATGAGGTGCCGTCAGATTTTAGAATTAATAACACCCCGAGTTTGTAATCAGCCAGATCGACAATCATCGCCCCGTCAGATTCGACGGCGATTTTTTTGTCCACCAGTTCCTGAACAATTTTTTTGCCTGGCTTTTCGACTTCAGATTCAAAAAATTCTTTATCAAAACTTACCTTAAGTAATTTAAAAATTCGTCTGAAATCTGCCAAGCTCAATTCGGCGGTTAATTTCCAAAGTTTATTGATTTCTTTATCGCCACTTTCGAGTCGTTGTAAAATCTGACTAATTTCTGCCTGAGCTGTCTCGACTTCTTCAACTTTATTTTTTGCTAACGTATAAATCTCGGCCAACTTTCGACTGAGTTCGGGATCAATGTTTTTTTTGCTAGCTTTTAAAATTAGCTCTTTATCTTCGACATAGTTTATAAAATACCACAGCCAGGTCGCAATATGAGTGCCGACATCACCATAATAATTCGCCCGAATAATCTGGTAGCCACTAAACTCGAGTAAATTCGACATTGACTCTGACAAAAAAATATTTCGCAAATGTCCAATATGAAATGCTTTATGCGTATTCGGCTGACCAAAGCCCTCGAGCATGACTTTCTCGATTTTCTTTTCACCACGGCCATAATTATCTTTTTCATCCAAAACATCACTAATTAAATCTCGACAAAAAATATCTTTTTTGAAAAACAAATTGACATACGGACCAATATTTTTAATCTTGCTAACCAAATTTTCAACTTTAAAATTAGTCGCAATTCTAGTCGCGATTTCGACTGGATTTTGCTTGAGTTCTCGTGCAAGTTCAAAACATGAAAACGCCAAATCCCCCATCTCTAGTTCTGGTGGAGTTTCCCAATTTATTTTTTCTAATTTTACTTCAAAATTCTGCTCGATAAACTTGAGCAGTTCTTTTTCGATTTGATTGATGATTGTTTGAGTTTTGACTGACATCTTAATTTGATTACCACTTTATTATAACAAATTATATTTAAGCCTAGTAGCCTTGACAAAAATAATTTTTGTGAGCTTATACCCAAAAACCGACCTTTCAGGCGGTTTTAAGTTATATTTAGAAAAGCCTATTTTTTGGCCACAATGACAGTAAACTCAGCCAAACGACTTGAATAACCCCATTCGTTGTCATACCACGAGAAAACTTTGACCAGATTCTTGCTAACTTGAGTCAAAGGCAGATCAACAATTGATGAGCGTGGATCTTGGCGATAATCGATCGAAACTAAAGGCTCATCACAAGTCCCCAAAATCCCAGCCAATTCGCCTTTTTCAGCCGCTTTGAAAAGCTGATTGATTTCTTCGACACTCACTTCTCGAGATAAGATCGCTGTTAAATCAACGATTGAAACGGTCGGAGTTGGAACACGAATTGCCATCCCGTCGATTTTACCTTCCATTCCTTCGACAGTTTTGGCGGCTGAAGTCGCGGCCCCAGTCGTCGTCGGAATCATCGAAAGAGCAGCGGCTCTGGCTCGACGTAAATCTTTATTTTCTGAGTCAACCAAAGATTGATCATTGGTATAGCTATGAACAGTGGTCATCAAAGAATTTTCAATTCCGATTTTTTCGTTCAAAATTTTTAAAATTGGAGCTAGACAATTGGTCGTACATGATGCCATCGAAACGACATCCATCTCAGCGGTTAGCTTGTTAAGATTAACCCCCGGCACAAAAATTGGAATTTCTCTGCCATCTTCTTTGCCCGGAGCTGATAAAATTACTTTTTTAGCACCCGCCTCGATATGCCAATGAGCTTGTTCATAAGTTCGAAAAACACCAGTCGATTCAATCACGACTTCGACGCCGAGATCTTTCCATGGCAAAGCTTTGGGATCTTTTTCGTGAAAAACTTTTATTTCTTGACCGTCAACAATAATGGCATTTTCTTCAGCTTTGACTTGACCAGTATATTTACCATAGACCGAATCATATTCAAACAGATGAGCCATTGTTTTGGTTGGGGCTAAATCGTTGACCGCCACCAATTCTAAATCTTGACTGTGACTTTTTAAAATAATTTGACTCACGAGACGTCCGATGCGTCCGAAGCCATTAACGGCAACTTTGGTAGACATTTTGTTTTAGATTAAGTTTAAAGTTATTTTTTGATAGGAACTTCAATAATCGTTGGGCGACCATCTTCGCCAGCTTTCTGATCCAAGCGAACGACCACGGTTTGCTTCAAAATATGCCAACCAATCACCTCACCTGAGCCTGAATCGGTTTTGACCCGACGGCCGATCTCTGGCAAATTTTTGGCTAATTCTTGATACAAGCCATCTTCATATTCGAGGCAACATTTTAAGCGACCACAAACTCCCGAAAGTCTGTCAGGCCCCCAGTGAACAATTTGCTGGTTTTGAGCTTTTTCAAGGGTGATATTGCCGACATCATCAAGAAAACCTTTGCAACACAATGGCCGACCACAAGGTCCGACATCACCGGTCACGCGAGCTTCTTCGCGCACGTTGACTTGTTGCAAACGAATTGATTTTTGAAATTTGTGAGTCAAATCTCGCGCTAAGTCACGAAAATCGACTCGACCACGAGAAGTAAAGGCAAAAATAATTTTGCCACCATCAAACGAAAAACGCGCATCGATGAGCTTCATCGGCAATTCATGTTTTTTGATCAGAAATTCGCATTCATCGACGACTTCTTTTTTGGCCATCAAATGCTCTTTTTCTTTTTCGATATCAGATGAAGTCGCGACCCGCACAATTGGTTTGATTTCTCGACTTTCAGCTTTGATTTCAGCCAAAGTTCGTTCGTCCAAATTTTTGACGCGAGCCACAATAGCAATCTCAGTTCCAAACTCAGTTTTGACGATCACCTTGTCCCCCTTTTTGACCTCATGGTCACCAGGATCAAAATCGTAGGTTCGATCCCAAGGACTAAATTTTATTTCAATCACTCGCATAAAAATTATGACAAGCTGAAGCGAATGTATTTTTCAATTTGAATATCGGCTCCGGCCGTTTCTTTTAAATAAGTTTCGATGGTTTTGCTATCATCTTTGATAAAAGCTTGTTGTAAAAGACAAACTTCTTTATATAATTTGCTAAGTTTACCTTCGATAATTTTAGCCATGACATCAGCTGGCTTTCCTTCGGCTTTGAGCTGTTCGGTATAGATTTCGGTTTCTTTAGCAATGATTTCTTGTGGGACATCGGCTGGAGTCATATAAGCTGGATTCATCGCCGCGACTTGCATCGCCATATCATAAGCCAATTGATTTTGACCTTCTTTATTTAATGCCAACAACACACCAATCCGCCCACCGAGGTGAGAATAAGCCGCGACGGTGCCATTAGATTCGAGGATAGCGACATTTTTGATATCGAGTTTTTCGCCAATAGAGCCAGTCAGTTCTTTGAGTTTATTTTCGACAGTCACGCCGTCAAAATCGGCCGACATCAAATCAGCTCGGTTGGTAATTTTTTTGGTTTTGACAAGTTCAAAAATTTGATTAGCAAAAGCTAGAAAGTTTTCGTTCTTGCCGACAAAATCGGTTTCGCAATTAACTTCGACCATGTAACCAATTTTACCACTGGCATCAGTTTCAATTTTAACAATCCCTTCTGAAGCCGTGCGATCTTCGCGTTTGGCAGCCTTGGCAATTCCTTTTTTGCGAAGCATATCAATCGCTAAATCAAAATCGTCATTATTGTCGATCAAGGCTTGTTTGCAATCCATCATTCCAGCCCCTGTCTGTTGACGGAGCTTTTGAATTATTTCTAAAGTAGGCATAATTTAAAAATTTAATTTTTATTTTTTAGCTTCGTTTTTGCCGTCAATATAGGCGTCGGCAATCAATTTAATGATCATTTTGAGAGAGTTAACCCCGTCATCATTGGCTGGGATTGGGTAAGCCACTTTTTCAGGATTAGTATTAGTATCGACTAAAGCAATGATTGGAATTCTGCATTTAATTGCTTCAGCAAAAGCATTCTTTTCTCGGCGACAATCAATCAGAAAAATGGCGTCTGGAGTTTTTTCTAAGTTCTGAACACCACCAAAAATTCTTTGTAATTTTTCCATTTCTTCTTGCAAAGCAGATTTTTCTTTCTTGGTATATTTGTCCCAAGCGTCAGTTGTTGATTCCTTGAGCATTTTCTTGAATTTTTTGATTTGCTTGGAAACCATTTCGAAATTGGTCATCGTGCCACCAATCCAACGATTGACGACATAAGGCAATTCGGCTCTCTGAGCATTTTCTTCGATCATTTTCTTGACCTGAGCTTTGGTTCCTAAAAACAAAACAGTCTTGCCTTCCTTGGCAAGATTAGTGACAAAATCAGTCGCTTTTTTGAGTTCGCGAGCGGTTTCGGCTAGATTGATAACCTGAACACCATTACTAACAGTGTAGACATAAGGCTTCATTTTTGGATGAGCCTTGGATTCTCGGTGTCCGAAGTGAACACCAGCGTCAAGCATTTCGGCCAAACTTGGTAATTTTAACATGAGTTTATTTGTGCTTAATAATTAAATGGCAATAAACTTGCAGGTAAAATATAACATATCTGGGCGAATTGTAAAGGGGGGAGGTATTGGTCTTGAACTATGATTCGTCTGATTACTATGAAGACTATGATTTTAGAATCATAGTCTATCCATGTCTGCCTCTGGTAGAAGTTAATCAGCTTAATTATAGTTCAAGACAATCGGTAATATGAATAAAACACAAAACATTGTCATTCTGAGCGCATGCCTGCGCATGCAGGGAACCCCAGTAATCTGGGGTGTAGTCGAAGAATCCCTTAAACGTCAATCAAGTAAAAATAATAAATAGACCTATTTGTTTTGGATTTTTTAATTTTAAGTATTTCTTGTTTAACTTAATGTCTTTACAATATCCACGTTTAAGGGATTCTTCGACTGCGCCTTGAGTACAAGGCTACGCTCAGAATGACACTAATATTATTGGACGAATTGCAAAGTTGATTTTAACTAAAGCATATTAATTCGGTCCCCGAGCGGAGTCGAGGGGTCGTTGCAAAATAGTTGGTCGATAATTTACCCTTCGACTCCGCTCAGGGACCGGTTTTTATTTTATTTTTCTAATTGCAATACTAATTTTTATCAAATTATTTTTATTAAAATCATAGTCCTCATAGTAATCAGACGAATTATAGTTCAAGACCATGCATCAAGACCCCCCATCTTGCCAAATTTCTTATAATATGTTAAACTCTGAGACATAAAGAAATTAATTATTCGTATGAAAAAAGATATCCA
>JBAYNP010000022.1:0-10048 GCA_041678785.1 Patescibacteria group bacterium
CCAAATACCCCCACGCCTTCAACTTTTTTTTATCACTCGACCAGCGGTTGCCGATGTCGTTGCGATAATACATTCGCGGGATATAGATATTTTTGATGCGGTCATAAGCTTGTTTTTGGGCGGATTTGATGGTTTTGCCAGTTCCACAGACCGTCATCACGACTCCAGCCGAACCAGCGACCACCCAATCACCGTTGACGATGGCGACGTCTTCGATGTGGGCATTAGCTTTGTCTTTTTCGGAAGCAAAATAAATTAGCGAACCTTTTGAACGAGCATTAAACGTCTTTTCGTCGTCGTAAGGAAATGGTGGCACGACCAATCTGACGCCAAGCTGAAAACCCGGCTTAGTTTTTAATTCAAAGTCTTGGCCACTGGCGAGATTATAAAAAAACTCGCCGAGCTTATTTTTAATCCCTTCGATTTGGATGCTGATTGTCGGATAACCGAATCGGCAGGTGAATTCTAATGGGAAAACGCCGTCTTGATTGACAATACAGTTCAAATCAATATAACCGATAAAGCCAGCTTCGGCCAGTTTAGTCTCAAATTTTCCGAGAGTGGTTTTAAAAATTTTATTCGGCTCGCTCCAAAACATCGAAGTTCCCATTTCGCCAGTTAAGGGACCGAGATCGCCAGGAAATAAACGCTTGTGTTCAAAATTAACATTGATCGGATAAATAAATTTATGGCCGTTGAAAAAGGCACCGACCGCCAATTCAACACCAAAGACTTTTTTCTGAAGCTGAAAAGTATGCGGGTTGTCTGCCAAAGATTCTTTGTAGCCCTCGAGAACCTTGATCACGTCTTCGCCGTTTTTCATTTCACCGATAAAAAGAATTCCGCGAACTTGCACGGCGGGATTTCCAGTTGGCTTCAAGACATAAGCTGAAGGATTTTGCTTAATATATTCAATGGCGGTGTCGAGCGAAGTGAAATCTTTGTACGGCAAAACATTGATTCCGAATTTGACCAATTCTTCTTGGCCAAAAGAGCGGTCATCTTCGAGTTTATCAGTATACTCAGTGCCACCGAAAACGAGTTTACCTTTTTTACGCAGATCGTCGGCGATTTTTCCCATCCCGAGAGTGTCATCAAAAATTATGACATCGGCCCAGTCAAGGTGAGCTTCATAATTATCGACCATTTCGATAAAACCCGAAGCGACATCACGATCGACTTCGAGCTCGACATAATATTTGACATGATGACCTTCTTTTGAAATTCGCCACGCGAGATCTCCAGAAAGATTGTCGAGGCTGATAAAAAGGAAGTTAAGTTTTTTCATGATATAAAATTAAATAAAATTTGTTGATGATTACTCATTAAATTTTTGAAATTAAATCACAGCCAGCATACCTTTCGTCAAAAGTTTCTGTTTTTTTGACCAATTTCAATCTGTTTTTATAAAAAGAAACATAAGCGGCTGTGGGCCTTTGCCAGCGCCAGGCAGTAGAAAAAGTATAAGCACCTTGATGCAGAACTATCAAAATATCTCCTATTTTTGCTGGTTTTCCAAAATATGAAAATCCCCAAAAATCATCAGGGTCACATAATGGGCCATAAATCTTTGTTTTTTGTTGTTCGAGTGACGGATTTGAAATGTTAATTATCGGGAAATATTCAAATTCAAAATTAGCACCGCCAATCAAATTAATTCCTCCATCAACAAACAACGCTCCATTTTTTGTTGAAATTACTTTGAGGACAATTGTTGTCGATTGTGATGAAATAAATCTGCCGGGTTCTAGCCAGATGTTAAGTTTTTTTTGCTGAAAAATATATTTTTTTAAAGCCTGTGTTATTTTTAAACTAAAGCTTTCAATTTTTGTAATTTTTTCAACACAAATCGTATAATTAGTTTTTTGTGATTTATCATCGAGCTTTTTTTCAATTGATCCAGAACCTTCGGGGTAAAACCCACCGCCTAAATCCAAAAAAATTAAATCTGAAAGTTCTGAAATAGTAAAATTTGATTTTAAAAAATTTCCAACAAGTTCTATCGCTTTTAAATATTTGTCAGGATTAGTATTCCAACTCGAGTGAAAATGAATTCCAACCCACTTTAGATATTTGTTGTTCTGTATAATTTTGGTAATTTTTTTTAATTCTGGTAGGCTTATACCAAACTTTGTCCATGTTTCATTTGTGTTTTCGTTTAGATTTATTCTGAAGCTTATTGGTGTTATGGTGTTATTTTTCTTAGCAATTTTTTCTATTAGAATTAATTCATCTAGCTGGTCAATGTTTAAAACAACACGATCTGAGTTTTTTATGGCTAATTCAATCGCTTCAGTTTCTTTGTATGGAGCGGTAAATATTATTTTGTTAAATCCGAGTTTTAGAGCAAGTTTTAGTTCAAATAGGCTCGAAACATCAGCATGAATTCCAATTTTTTTTAATTTGTTAACCAAAAATGGCAAATCATTGCTTTTGATAGCATAAAAAACATCTAAGTTTTTTAGATTTTTTTTAAAAGCATTCTTAAACAAAGTTGCTTGGTTTAAAAGGGCTTCTTCGTCTAATAAATATTGTGGAGTGCCAAATTTTAGGGCACTTTTTATAAAGATTTGTTTATTTTTGATAGCGTTTTTTACAAAAGAAATAAATCGAGATCCATTATTTAAATTTATGTTTTCGCTAACACCTTTAAAAGTTTTTGTTGTCGGCGACTCTAAAAAAAGAGAATTATTGGGCATAGATTTGAATATTTGTGTTAGTTTGAACAAGTTTTATGTTTAATTCGGCAGCTCCTTTGAGTAGAACATAGCCAAGTACAATAGGATCTTCTGGATGATTCGAATCTATTTTTACGAGATCTCCTTTTTTGTAATACTTACAAATTTTTAGTATCTTCAATTTTGGTTTAATTTTTTTTAGTTTGTCCGTGTCAAATAAACGAATTTTTCCAGGACTTTTTGTTGTAAAATAAACCACCAAACCTTCTTTCTTGGGCATGGTTTTTATGGTTTGAAGCTTTAATTTTTGTCTAATTAATTGATTGATGCTAGTGTCTCGGTATAATTCAGCCATTAGATCGATAAAAGTACTTATACCGGGTCTTATGGAGGTTTCAAGTACGACGAGTTTTTTATCTTTTACCATAAAATCCATCATGCATACGCCGTGATTGATGTTTAGTGCGTGAGCAACTTTTTTACACAAAAAAGCTAATTGTTTTGTTTTAAAGCCCTCTTTGGAAATGTCTGGGTTTATTAGTGCAATTGCCTCAGTAAAAGCAAAAGCTTCTTGGCTGTTTATTTTTTTTGAAACACGAAGGATGTGAGCTTGTTTATCAGATATAAGGTAGTCACACGAATATTCTTGTCCAGCAACATATTCTTCAATAATAAATTGTTTTTTGGGATCATAGGTTTCTTTTTGCGTCTTGTGTTCTTGAAGAATTAAATCAGTTTTGTTTTTCAGAAATGAAAAGTCCTTGATGTTTTTTTTAAAATCTTCTTGGTTTTTGTTGTGATAAACAAAAAATCCAGCATTGCCAGTAAGTACTTTTAAAACATTAGGAAAGGGAATATTTATTTTTGAATTCAACTCAATAAGTTGAAAATTCGGAACGTTTATCCTGGCATTGCGTAATTTTTTTCTTTGCAAATATTTATTTGAAGTATTATCAATGGTTTCGTCGCCATAAAACTCCAGAGAAAATTCTTTGGCAATGTTTTTTGAAACAGCATAATGATATTCTTCGTCAAGTCCAATTACTCCAACTATCAGCTTGTGATTTTTTTTTGCCCAAGCTGTAATTTTTTTTACAAGTTTTGGAACATCGTCTAGCTTAGAAACAAGACAATTAAATTCTCGCGTATCAGATTCTCGCTTTATTTTTTTATCACAAACAATGAGTATATTATCTCTAAATTCTAGATTATTGGTTATTGCAAAAAAATCATCACTATCTAAATCATTGGCAATAAATATAATTAACCCACTCTTTATTTTGAGCTCATCTTTCATAGCTAGAATTTAGTTTTCTCTCAAATATCCCCAGACGTGAAGCTTATCACTATCTTCAATCCAGCGATCACCAATATCGGTGCGATAATACATATTTGGAATCATAATATTTTTGATGCGATCATACATTTGTTGTTGGGCTTGTTTCATACTTTGTCCGGTACCGGTAACAACCAAAGCTACCCCGTGACTGCCAGTAACCAGCCATTCCTTATTAACCAACTTCACATCCTCAATATGAATTCCGTCGAGATTATCTTTTTTAAAAATAATGGCGGCATCTTTTGAAAAAGCGTTGAAAGTTTTTTTGTCAGTATAAGGGAATGGTGGGACGACAATTCTGGCACCAACTTGGAAACCAGACTTAGTCTTGAGTTTTATTTTTTCACCGTGAGCCAATTGATAAAAAAAGTCTCCAAGCGGATTTAAAATTCCATCATCTTGAATAAAAATAGTTGGGTAACCAAAGCGAGAAGTAAATTCAAGTGGATAAATTCCACTGCCATTAACGATACAATTAATATCAATATAGCCGATGTAATTTTCCTCTTTAAGTGCCGGCGTCATTTTTAAAAGAGTCTCATTAAAAAGTTTATTTGGTTCACTCCAAAACATAGCTGTCCCCATTTCGCCAGTTGCTACCCCAAGCTCACCAGGAAAAAGTTTTTTGTGTTCAAAATTGACGTTAATCGGATAAATAAATTCTTCACCATTAAAAAATGCTCCGATAGCAACCTCGGTTCCCGAAACTCTTTTTTGTAATTGGAAAATTTTTACCTCTTCACTCCAGGTATTGCGATAGGCAGTCAAAACGCGAATGACATCACTGCCATCATCTTCTTGTCCGACGAAAAGCAAGCGTTTGATATTTTGAGCTTCGCCACTGGGCTTGATCACATATTTATCAGGATTGTTTTTGACATATTCAATCGCGTCATCAAAATAATTGAACTCTTTGTAAGGTAAAATTTTGACGCCATGTTTTTTTAATTCTTCTTGGCCAAAAGAACGATCATCTTCAAGCTTGTCAGTATAGGCGGTACCACCAATAACGAATTTGCCTTGTTCACGAAGTTTCTGAGCCTCTTTGCCGTGGCCAAGAACATCGTCAAAAACAATCACGTCGGCCCACTTTATATGTTGTCGCCAATCATTAACCTTGGGTACAAAACCGTCAGCGACGTGTTTTTCACTTTTATCATCAATACAATATTTTACTTTATGGCCTTCTTTTAAAATCGACCAGGCAGTGTCTCCGATCAGGGCCGAATAAGAAACAAAGAGAAATTTCTTGGGGCCGATAAGGGTTGTTTTCATAAATAGGTTTAAGTAGTTTAATTAAAAAACATCTTATAAAAGTATAAGATATTGATATACAAAATAAAAGGGTTGATTCCGGGGTTTATCTGAATCCATCAGTTTAATATTTTAAAACGCGGAATTTCTTGACCATCGAGATTGATGGTATCAAAAAACATCGCTTTGGGTCTGACCCAGAGAGCATTGTCGCCGAATTCTGGAGAAGTATAAAGGGCTTTATAAATCACCAATTCTTCAAGAGTTTCACTGTGTCTGGCTAAGCCAATCACTTCATATTGCTTGCCTTTGTAGTGTTGATATTTACCGAGCTGGATTTTCATTGCAAAATTAAAATAGATTATTTAATAATCTATTTTAATTCTATCACTATTGTGTTTTTATGCAAAAGTTTTAGCTTTTTGGATTTTGTCGTTTGCGCTCATGAGCCGTCAGGTACTTCTTGCGGAGACGAATGCTTTGTGGTGTCACTTCGACATATTCGTCGTCCTGGATGTATTCTAGAGCCTTCTCGAGGGTAATTTCAGCTGGAGTGGTGAGATTAATTGCTTCATCGGTCCCAGCGGCACGAATGTTGGTTAATTCTTTATTTTTTAGCGGATTAACGACCAAATCAGTGCCTTGATTATGTTCACCAATAATCATGCCTTCATAAACCTCTGTGCCCGGATTAATAAACAATGGGCCACGAGTTTGAAGATTCCAGAGCGAATAGGCCATGGTGATTCCGGTAAAGCCAGAGATTAATGAGCCAACCTGACGCTTTTCGATTTTACCATAATGTGGAGCAAAATGGCTAAAAGAATGATAAAGCGTACCTTCGCCACGAGTCAAAACAATAAAGTTTGAGCGAAAACCGAGCAAACCTCGGGTTGGGATTTCGAATTCCATCAGGGTGTGGCCGTTTTTATTAACCATTTCTTTCATCATACCTTTGCGACTGGAAAGCGTTTCAATGATTTTACCAGCCATTTCTTCGGGCACATTCACCACGACTGACTCAATTGGTTCACAAGATATCCCATCGATTTCTTGCAAAACTACCTGAGGTTGAGAAACTTGAAGTTCAAAGCCTTCACGACGCATATTTTCGATTAGGACCGACAAATGCATTTCGCCACGGCCATAAACTTTGAAAGTATCGGTGCTGTTGGTTATTTCGACATGAAGACCGACATTGGATTCAAGTTCTTTAAACAAACGTTCTTGAATATTGCGACTGGTAACTTTTTTACCTTCGCGACCAGCAAAAGGGGAATTGTTGACCATAAAATCCATTGCCAAAGTTGGCGGATCGACTTGAATTGCTGGGAGTGGTTCACTATCTGGATTATTGGTAATGGTTTCACCAACATAAACATCAGCAATGCCGGCAATGGCGACAATATCGCCAGCACTAATTTCGTCAACCTCAACTCTTTTTAGTCCTTGAAAAGTAAAGACTTTAGTTAATTTGGCTGAACGTTTTTTGCCGTCAGTTGTTAAAACAGTAACCATTTGACCGGCTTTGATTTTGCCTTCATAGACGCGACCAATAGCCATACGACCGAGATAGTTGTCATAGATCAATGAGGCTGGTTGCATGCGGAAATCTTTATCAACGTCCATTTTAGCCACAGGGACATGTTCTAAAATAAAATCCAAAAGTGGAGTAATGTCTTTGTGCTCATCAGTTAATTCACGAATCGCAATTCCATCGCGAGCGATCGTATAGATATGAGGAAAATTAGTTTGTTTATCAGAAGCACCGAGGTGAACGAATAAATCAAAAGTCAGATCAATGACTTCATCGGGTCGCGCAGCTGGTTTGTCGATTTTATTAATCACCACCAAAACTGGCAAGCCAAGTTGCAAGGCTTTTGACAAAACAAATTTTGTTTGTGGCATTGGACCTTCAAAAGCGTCGACCAAAAGGACGGTGGCGTCGACGGTGCGCAAAATACGCTCGACTTCGGAGCCGAAATCGGCGTGACCAGGAGTGTCGACGATGTTGATCTTGGTTCCTTTGTAGGTAATGGCCGCATTTTTGGCGTAGATCGTGATTCCACGTTCCTTTTCTTGGTCATTGCTATCCATGATACAAGAGCCGACATTTTCGTATGACTTAAAAACACCCCCGGCTTTGAGGAGGGCGTCGACTAAGGTGGTTTTGCCATGATCGACGTGAGCGATAATCGCGATATTTCGAATTTCCATCAGAATTTATTTAGAGTTTAAGTAAGACAAAAGTATAGCACAAAAAATTGGGATTTGCAAGCCCAAACCAAAAAACTCGCCGAGAAGCGAGTTTTAATCAAGTTTAAGTCTTAATTACTTATCAAACCAAACCTTCTCTTTTCGCTTAGCGTCACCATTGTAGCTGGTAAAGATTTCCTGACCTTTTTTGATCGGTTTGATGGCGACGAATTTCGTTATATTTTTCTTTTCGTTCCCAAGATATTCAGCGTTTGGTTCATATGAATGGTTATAAATCGAACCGTTTCCTAAGGCCACGGCTCCTCCACCGTTTAGCCATTCAAAATAATAATTGTTTAAAAAAGTTTTTTTAATCAGTGCAATATCTTTTTTAGGAAAGGGAATCATATAACAAACCTCTATCACTGTTCCTTTGGCGATATCTTCTAATGCAAAAACTCCGAGACCATGAATTTTACTTTTTTTAACTTCAGTTTTGACCATATATTTTTAATAATAAAAGCGATAGGATTATTTTAGCATACTTACAGGGTGTTTTTCCAGTTTTTGATTTCTAAAACCTTACCTAGGTGGATCAAAAAACAATCAGCCGTGTCTTCGGTCTCGGGAAATTGAATATTTTTAGCAATTTCAGTTTTGATAAATTTGACTCGCATCCATGGAGCCTTTTTGGCGTAGCCATTTTTGAAATGGACTTTGTCAAAAACTCGTATCGAGCCATCAGGATTAGTCAACCGCTGGATCCAATAAGGTTTGTAGAGACGATATTCGATTTTCTTGTGACCGTGGGCGATCAGATCGAACCAGCGACGTTTGAGGGTGAGATGGAGGTCAGGCATAAGTTAGTTTATTTTTTTAGCACCGCATAAATCACGCACCAGCCGAAGCTGGCTTCAAAAAGCATAAAGCCAGCGAAAAATAAGAGAATCGGACTCCAGGTGGTTGTAATGGCTAAGGCAAATAAGCCGAGTCCTATGATTGTTCGCAAAATACGACCCTTGAGATGAATATTTTTTGGTGATTTTTTAGTCAGTCGCTTTAGAATAAAACGCAAAACAAAACCGACGATAAAAGCCAGGACAAACATGATTAAAACCAAGCCCCAGCCAAACGGTGAAAAAATAAAATTAGCTGGCGATTCATTGAAAAAGTTGCGTTTGAGCTCAGGAATTAAATTCAAGGCGTTGGCGGTTTCTTTGAAATCAAAAGCCTCTTTTTCGCCAATTGCTAATGAATATTTGCTAGTGTTATTTTGGCTAGAAACAATAATCGCATAAGTTCCGGCTTCAACGTCAGCCTTGTATTCTGGTCCCATCCAGTAGCTATCATAACCAAAAGGTTCAAAAAACTTTTTCCAGGCAAAATTTTGACCATCAAGAACCGCGATTGGATTATTGATGTCATTGTCTTTGATAATTATCGCCTGCAAATCTTTTGTTTGTCCGGCAATATCTGGCACCAAGACATTAGCATAGAGTGCGAAGGGGACAGTAGAAACAATTTGATAAGTATGTGGGGCACCGGTCAGCTCGCCATAATAAGCTTTGGAAATTTCAGGATCAGGGACGCTTGTTTGTAGAGCTTGATTGATTCTTGGTTGATGTGCTAAAGCAATGACTGGAAAAAACAGGAAGAGAAAGGCGAGAGCTAAGAGAGATTTTTTCATGAGGTTTATTTTTATTTTTAAAATAAATTTATTTTATATTTTATCCAAATTTTTTAGTGGTTTTTGTGTGAGGAGAGTGGGTATGGAAAATGGTATATAAATTATCTTCCTATTTTTGCATACAGATTTTTCTGAAAAGCAAAGAATATTGAGCGAATATTATCTACACTTCCTAAACGTTGTTCTGCATTAGCGATAGCATGATATTTTAGGTTAAGAAGTACCGGCAATTTTTCTTCGTCAAGTTCTTCAACCCCCTTTTCTTCGTATTTAGACAACACAAAATCCAAAAACTCTTTTTGTTTATCATCTAGCCCTTTAAAGATTTTATCTTTTGATTGCTCCACTCTTTGTGTTCTTGAGATTGGTTGCGTTAAAAATGATATATACGTTAAAACATCAAATAGATCGCTTTTTTCAGCAGCAATCATTTTTTGCAATGTTTCTAGCTCGTCTTTTCCATATCCGACCGCGGCAATCTTATCCAAAAATACTTTGCGCGTTGTTGGGTTTGACCAAATTTTTCTTAATCCCTCTTCATTTTTGAAAAATTCTGGCAAAGTGCCAATCATGTTATTCAAAAATTCCTGAAGAGAAATTGGTTTGCCGTCAGCGCTCCAAAAAGAAGTGGCAATCATATGTTGGATTTCACGCTCTTTGCCATCACGCAATTTGATTTTCAATTTTGTTTTTGGCTTATTTTCACATATGCATGGTATTTGACCACATCTAGGGCATGGTTTAGGTGGTTTTTCACACACACATGGCCTTTCACCACATATAGGACATACTTCTTTTGGTTTCTTTTTGCAGACACATGGTTCTTGCCCACATTTTGGACAGACATCTTCCACGGGATCGCCATCCCATTCTGGATCGGAAAAATGTTTATAA
>JBAYNP010000023.1:0-9963 GCA_041678785.1 Patescibacteria group bacterium
CCCCAAAGCAACCAATCCATAAAGTTGTTGTTAATTATTACCTTTCAATTATAGCATAAAAAAAAGGAAATTGCAAGTGTTTTTATTGTTTTATTTGGTGGTCGGGGCGCTTCGCGCCCCTCCTTTAATGCGGTTGTCCTTCCGACTTGTCGCCGTCTCCCCCTCCCCTTTCTTCGCTCCCAGGCTGTCGCCTGTCCGCTCGGCTGGGGAGGGGGTCCGCTCGCTGTCGCTCGCTCCCCTCGGCGATCAAGCCGTCAGTCCACTTTTGAAAAAAAGAAATTTTGGGCCATTTTTTTTTAAAAAAAGTCTAAACGACTTTTAAACAATCAAAAGCGTTCCTTTCTTGCTCTTGGAAAAGTTTTTTAAAAGTGTTGTCGTTCGTTGAAATTTCCAAAAAGCATGAAAAAAAAATAATCGCGGGGACCTCCCGCCCCCACGATTTTTTTTTTCAGCTTTTTTTTGTGCATTGAAAAACAACTGCCTCACTCCTTTTTGCGGACAACCCCATTGGCGCGGACCACCGCGCAAATGTGGCTTTTCCGCTCCTTTCCTCATTGTGGCTTTTTGTTGAAGCAAGAAAAAAATGCAAAAGCATTTTTTCCTTGCACTCTTTGATTGTTTGCTTCGCAAACAAAAAAGCTCTCTGTCTTTCCTCTTGTTTTTTTGATCCGCGGCGGATAAAAAAAACGCTTAAAAATTTGGGAAAGACAAGCAGGGGCTTTGCCCCTGCACCCCATTGGTGGACAAGCCCCCAAACCCCCTACTGTTTTGAAGAGGGTAAAAGCATTTTGAAAAGATTAATTTTTGTTTGAAAAAAGTCTTTGCGCTTTTCATCAGTCGTGTTTTTCTTTGCTTCTTCTTGTGCAATAATGGCCTTTGCTGGCTCGTCAAGCTCACTGAAACAAGCGGCAATCAAATCCCAAAGCTCGGCAATATCATGACCAAAAAGCTGATAAAGATAATGTTTTGAATTTCCGTCAAGAGCAAAAACAAGAAATTCAACAGCTTTTTTATAATTGCCTCGTTGAATAAAAATGCCACCCAAAAGACGCTTTGTTTCCCAACGATTTGGTATCAATTTTTCAAGATCATAAAAGCACCAAGTTGCGCGCAAATCATGTCCAAGCATTTGATGGCAAATTCCAATTTGCGCAAGGACAAAATACTTTTCGTCCGGAGAGGGCGTCACTTTCAAACAGCGTTTATAAATGGACAATGCAAGTTTAAATTCACTTTTTGTGATATACCAGTTGCCAAGATTAAAAAGCGCGCGCTGATTTTTTGGATCTCTTTGCAAAACTTCTTTCATTAATTTTGGAATCATACGATCACGTTGTTTGGCCCTTTCTGAACTTGATTTTTCGCTCTGTGAATTATTACGATCATGAACAATAACAAATTTAGGCGCGTATTGTTGAGTTTTTAAATCAAGGGCATTGTGAACAGCATTTTCAAATTTTAAATTACTTCGGAAAATTCGCGGATACATAAAAGTAGTGCCATTTTCCATTTTAATTGTGGTTAAAATTCCATCAACATCAAGCGCTAAAAGACTATCAATTTGACCAGTTTTTTCTATATATTCATGACCATCAAGAAACAAAATCCACTTACTTTTAACATTTTGCTGGGCCTCATTTCTAGTTTCAGCAAAATGATCATGCCAGATATGCATACGAAGCTCGTCAGCGTATAATTTAGCGATTTGAGCAGTTTTATCAGTAGTTTTGTTGTCAATGGACACAACAACCCTATCAACGAGTGGCAAGGCGCTTAAAATGGCATTTTCAATGCCTTTTTCTTCGTCTTTGCAAATCATAACAAGAGAAACAAGGTCAATATTTTTAGATCCAAGCTCAATACTAAAAAAGATTCTTTCTTTTGCACCCTCCCAATTGTAAAAGGTTATTTTGCCAAATTTTGAATAATCACGCCTAATTTGTGGAACAGTAAAAATCCGACAATGGCTTTCATCAGGAATTCTATCGCCATTAGGCACAGTAATAAAAATTTTACCATTTGACTTTAGAAGTCTACTAAGCCCAAAAAATACATCATCGTCATTTTCGATGTGTTCCAAAAATTCGCCAAGATATGCACAATCAAAAGGTATTTCAGCAGAGGGAGCACACTTTGTAAAATCAGCTTGCAGAAAACGAGCGTCTTTTCTTCTAACTTCTTTTGCTTTTTCTATGGCAACAGAGCTAATATCAACGCCAACATAATCGCCAAGATAATAGTCCGCCAAAGTTCCAGTTCCACAGGCGATATCCAATACTTTTCCATAAAGCATTTTTGAAACAGCCAAAAAACGAGCGGGATTATCATGAACATTAACAGGGTATTTTGAAAAAAAATCATCATAATATTGTTTATTTTGTTGCATTTTATTATTTTTTAAATTGATAATAATCGCCACGCTTAGCAGGAACTACCTTTTTTACAACCTTAAAAAGACGAAGATCAAGAACCCAGCGGCTATTCTTTGGCTCGTTCCTGGCTATGTCATACAACATTGGAATAATCATCAAAAGAACAGTACCCCACTCATAAGGCGAAAATTCACAAGATTCAAAGCAGGGTTTTTGCTTTTCAAATTTATCAGTAGTTTTTATTTTTCCTTTAGATTCTTGAGTTCCAATTCCAAGATATTTTTGTTCTGATTTATTCATTTTATTTTTTTAATTCATTAATTGCTAAAGACCACATTATACCAATGGCTATAATCATACCAAGCAAAAAAATTATTGTTTTTAACATTTTATTCATGTTCAATATTTAAAACTAGCTTAAACTGTCCGCTTTGAATTTCAAGCAAAACATTTTTTAATTCTTCGCTAGATATCGAACTATCCATGATAAATTTTGCAATGAGCTGACAATAATTCCAACGCTCAACGCGATTAAAAGGCTCATAACGCAAAACCTTTTTTTTCTTTGGCGTTTTTTTATTATTAAAAATTACAATAAAATAATAACACACCACCACCACCTGTCAAACGAAGTTATCCACAGGATAAAAAAAGAGCGCTTTCGCGCTCTCTAGGGTGATATTTAATTGTTTTTACACAGACTTCAAGGTCGTGATAAAAGCATGAACTTTTGTCGCGGTCATTGTTGCAAGCGTAGGAGTATAAGCGGAACCAGTGAAACCAAGGGCTTGCTGGGTCTTGTAAATCAAGGTTAAACCAAGAGCTTTTGCATACTGTCCAACAGCAGCATAGCCAAGGTCAAACGCAGTGATTCCAAGATTATCAGCACCCTTATTCCAAGAGGTAATACCACTATATGCAGTCACAGCAGCCAATTCAGCAGTAAATTTGGTAATAGTATCAAGGTAATGAGCCAAGATATATTTTACCAAATAAGATTGTTTGGATTGACCAGCAGGGATAACAGCTTTTGCCGACAACTTCACATTAAATGGAGATGTGACACCAACCTTACCGCAAGCTCTTCCTGTTCCTCCTAATATAATTCTGTTGTCACCTTGACCAGAACTTTGTGGATTTGCAGGAATAACAAATTGACGAACATAGGCAACACCTTTCCAAGCGGCGAAAACAATTGCGTCTCCGATTTTTCCGCTTGCGCTCATGGACATTAACGGCCCAGATACTTTAGCCATATATTTGTTTATTTGGATTAATTAATAATTCTCAATCGACTCTTTATAAAGATTTGAGAGTTTTTGACATGAAATAATCATAACCTCTTTTAGAAATTCTAGAGGCATAGGTATTATAAAACTTTTTTTCTTCGCTTGTCAAGGACTGCCAAGCTAACAGAGCAGTTTTAAATTTTGCTTGCTGGGCGTCTCGCGCTTCACTTGGGGGCTGAATTGGCCAAGCAGGCTGTTGCATAAAGTTTTTTTGTTTTCCAAAAATAACAGGAGAAAGGAGACCGTTACCTTTTCGTGGACGTCTTTGTTGATAAACACCAGAAAAATCATTAATATCGCCACACTGGGCCCAACCACAAATTGCCCAACCGCATTTGTTTGGACGACCCAAACGCTTGCGGATTTTAAGACCTAAAATTTGTTGTGGATATACTACAAAAGGCATAAATTTTCAAAAAAAGTAATGCAACGATTAACAGACTCTTGATCATCAACAAAAACAGAAATTTCATGGTTAAGCTCAAAAGCATTTTTTGTTAAATTATGAGAACCAAGCACAAGATATTTATTATCAATAATAATCATTTTAACGTGCATGACTTTTTTTGTGTTAACTTTTTTTATATCAATTTTAGAGTCTTTTAAAATAGGCACAATATAGTCATTATTAACCAAAACAGAAACACCAACGCCACGGTTAGCAGAGTTTAAAAGCTCATTATTAAAATTTTGAATAGACGACCCAATTTCAGAAGAATACCAGCGCCAATCATAAATTAAAATTTTAATTGACTGCTTTGCTTGTTTCACAAGGCTTGTGATAAAATCAGGATATTCACGACCAATTATTACTTGTTGCATAGTGTTATAGTTAAAAAAAATATTATTAAAAATTACAAATCTTGAACAAATAACATATGAGAACAAGCACAAACAACCGACGCAGAGCTGCCAGAATAAATAACAAAAGCAACAAACATTGAATTAAGACCAGTCGGCTTATAGGTAGTATGCGTAGCAACAAGCACGCCGTCAATGTAAAATAAAACGCTAGTACCTGAAATAATTTTTACAGTATAAAGATGAGATTCATACAAAGATAATGTGCCAAGATCAGTTGATGCAACAGTTGAGCCATTTGAATTGACAGCATAAAGATGACCAGACGAATATTTAAAAGCAGCATATTTTCCGTCACCATAAGTACAGTCACCAAGACCAAAATAAATATTATTAACATCAGAATCTTGAAGTTCAAAACGAGTTTGGAAAAGCGGATTTTTAGAAAAATCAAGTGATTGTGTCATTTCAGGCTGCATACCAATCATAGTAATTTCATCAGGAGTACCAGAAGCTTCAAAAGTTGCGCCACCAAAAAGTGCATGAATAACACCACTACCAAAATCTTGAAACCAGCCATCAATTGACTCAAACCATGTCATGAAAACAGTTTTGCTAAAAGTCAAGAAACCAACAGCAACATTACCAGCAAAAGACGGGTCGCCACTTACAGGAATATCAACTTTTTTTTCGCCGTCTTGCCACATTTCAATCCCAGTAGGAACCATTTTTACACCGTCAACAGTTGAGCCAACATCTTCGGCAGTCCGAATATCTTTTCCGACAAGTTGGTCAGTTGTTATACAACGACTAGAAATAGCACCGTCGTCAAGTTTATCCTCAACGATTGATTTTGCCAAATGATCAATAATTTCACTAGCCTTATGCGATTGCAAACTTTCCCCAACTTCAAGGTGGGCATTTTCGTCAGCCTCATGCGCGGCAATTAAGGCCGCTATTTCTTGATCAACTGTTGTCGGGTCAACTTGCGATTTTGGCTTGTCGCCCCAAATATCAATAGTCATAATTATTTTTGCATATTTTTTAAAATCCACTTGATATCAGTTTTCATTTCTGCAATGTCAATTTTTATATTTGGAAAAGGGCATTTTTGTTGTTCTTCTTCAATTTTTTTTATTCTTACACTTTGGTCATTCCAAACATAGGCGCTCAAAGCACCTATAACTGAAAAACTTGCTATTGTTATTTCGTTTGGAATTGTTGAAATCATAAAATTATTTTTTTTTAAACTCCACAAAATTGAATTGACAAATAAGTCATTGATTGATCAGAGGAAAATTCAGGACTTGAAGAATCAACACAATAACCCCACAATTCAATATAATCACCTTTTGCAAGATAAATTATATCAGAAATATTAGAAGAATAAGCGGCGGAAACTGTATTGTCAGCACCACGCATAAATGCAGTGCCATTTTTTCGGGGCCAAGGAAAAATACGCGTTGCGCCAGAACTTGCGCCAAGACTTGCAATAATATGATAATAACCAGCAACTGGCGCAGTATATTTATAACTTGCAAAATTTGCGTTCGGGTCATAATCTTCTACATCAAGCTCGACTTTTGTTTGCGTTCCAGTGGTTACGCTTTGATTCCCAGACAAATGAGCTTTACATCTGAACCAATCTTGTCCACGCTTAAATCCACGCGGGCAATCGGCATAGGATAAATAAGTTAATGTATTTGCAGAATTAGCAAGATCAACTTCGCCAGCTAATGTGACAGTAGTATCAGGGGCAGAATATGACGAAGAAATTACATAAAAATATTTTACACTCCCACCGTTTGTCAATTTTATTTTTGTGCCTTTAGTATATTTTGTTGTAAGATTTGTTGGTACTTTAAATTTATTGACGGCATTATATGTCCATGTTTCGCCAGAGGGAAACCAACCGTCAACAAGTAAATTAAAAACATCAATAAATTCCAAGGCATCTTGAGCACTATTGACAGCAACAACTTTTCCGCCTTGATCAGCATAGCTGGCAGGCGTATCAGAAAGACCTAAAAAAGTTGTTATAATTCCGCCAACAGCTACACCTAAAGCAGTTAGCCATGCTTTAACGGTTGCATAAGCACCTTGAGGAGTTGTGCCAAGTATTGTTTGAATTGCAACAATTTCAGCCCTATCCTTGTTAAAATCCTCGGCATAAATATCTTTTGTGCGTAATGCGTCATAAACAACGCCAGTGCGATTGGCCATTGTCCTAGGGGTATAAATTGCGTCAGGATATTGTGCGACCATTTTTTTTATTATTAAGACGGATAAACGCTTTCAAAAAAAGCACCGTCAGGAATTATTACAGCAGTCCAATGTTTAGGCACTTGATAAAATGCTCTAGTAAAATCTTGATGTATGTCTTGACAAGACGGATCACGAACCCAATTTGCAGAATTGTGAACCGCCTTTATATTATCAACCAATAAAGTTCCAGTCAAATGGTATAAGTGAAAGTAAAGATTGTATGAAGTATATTGACCTAAAATATAGCTCAAAGTAGCGGTAGCAGTTTTCCAATCAGTAGACAAATCAAGGTCAATTTCTAAAATTTCATCAAGATTATTCCCTTGATAAAGACGGCGAACAACAGCATAAAATTTAGCAAAGCCGTCAGCTTCTGTCTTAACTAAATTTGATTTATAACTTAAACCAATCTGCAAAGGCAAAGTTAAAAATTCATCAACAGCAACAGGCTCATATTGATTTTTAGTACCAGTCACTTTTTTTGATATATAATAACGATTTGGGTGTGGCTGAATTATTTTTAATTCGTCAGCAGGCGCTTCAACAGTTAGCTGGCCAACAAGACCTTGATGAAAATTATCAGGAGTTGCAACGCCAGGCAAACCATTAACAACACGGTAGCAATAATCACGAACAAAAGTACGCCAACCGTTTAAATTACAATAAGCACCAGCAGTTGTCCAATTCGCCTTTTGTTCGGTTGTTAGAGAAGCCCACGCAAGGGAACAATCAGGAAGCAAAGATTTTTGAGAAACACCTTTTTTTCTACGCAAAGAAAGCAAAGAAACTTTACGATGAACATGAGCATTAATAAAGCGGTCGCCACTTGTCAAAACGCCAAAATAGGCTTCCTCTTGTGATGTATCTAAATCAATATATCCAGTTTTTGCCATAAAAGTTATCCACAGGTTAATAACTTGCACGATTTACATAAAAAGTATACTATAAAAAAGTTGAAATGTAAAAAGTAAACGAGTCGTTGGAAGTGCAATTAGAAATTACGACTTTAAATAGGGACTGGCTTGACGACTTCCCCAGCACCCACGGATAAAATTTTTCTTAAAATTTTTCTGGTAAGTTTTTCTAACGGACAACTGGGCTCCCTCAGCTCTAAACCGAGGGCGGACGAAATGAAAAAACGTCATGTCCAAGTAGCCGCGCTTGACCCGTAAGCATTTTTGAAAAAAAAAGCTTTGGCGGAAGTCGGCGCGTACCTACAACGGACAAAATGAAATATTATATATAAGTTTTATTAGTAATAATTGTAAAATAAGATAAGATTTAAGAATAAATTTTGGCGATTTTTTTAAAATTTTATGAATAACACAATCACAATTGAAGCTTTACTAGGAATTGCAATCGGTTTTATTTCTTCTGGCGTGGCTTTGGTAACGGCGGAAAAAATACAAATTGGCATAATCATAACAGCAATCGGATTTTTGCTAATTGCAGTAAGAGCAATTTTAAAAAAATTTAATTGCTAAAAAATAAAATGAGCAAAAACTATTTGTTAATTTTAAACGCAACTGACAAAAACAGATTTAACTGCGTTTTATGGGCAAGAGAAAAAGTGGCAAGTCTACCTTTTGGACTTTGGACCATAACCGACAAAAGAAAAATAATAAATTCCAATAATCCAAAGGCAGGAAGTGTTGCGATAATAAAGACAGGTTTTATTTGGGGGCATGTTGCAGTTGTAGTAAAAGTCGGCTCAAATCACATAACAATCAAAGAAGCAAATTTTAAATACGGAAAGATTACAGAAAGACACGGAACAGAAAAGGATCTTAAAATAGTTGGATATTTTAAACCATAAAAAAAGGAGGTTAAAAAATGATAACTCCACCGTGGTAATATTCAAAAAAAAGGCTTTTAACAAAGCCTTTTTTTTACCACTTGACAAGATTTATTTTTTTTGCTATATTTTAAGATAAGGCAAGTCAATCCCACAAAAAGGCTCTACAATGAGCCTTTTGTGTTTTTACGCTATTGTGTGTTGGTCGACAAAGCGACCAACACGATTTTTGAAAACCGACAAAGCGGTTTTCAATTTTTTTGGCCCAAAATTTCTTTTTTCCAAAAGAGGACTGAGGACCTGATCGCCGAGGGGAGCGAAGCGGACCCCCTCTCATCAGAGAGGGGGAGACGGCGACAGGGCCGAAGGCCCACCGCTTTAAAGGAGTGGCGCGAAGCGCCACGACCACCAATTAAAACAAATAAAACACTTGCAATTTCCTTTTTTTTATGCTATAATTGAAAGGTAATAATTAACAACAACTTTATGGATTGGTTGCTTTGGGGCTTTGGAGGTTCTGCATTGTTCTTAGCAGAACTTCTAAGAAAAAAAAGAATTGATTACAAAATTTTATAATATTTAAGCGCTGTTAATTTCAGCGCTTTTTATTTTTTCTTGATGTTTTAGCGATTTTGATTTTGAAAATTCTTGATATTTTTATATCGTTGAATTGTTTTTGTTATTAATATTTTAAATCATTGTTGGATTGTTAAGAGATTGTTGAGCGTGGTTTGAGCGCTAGATTAAATTGATTTTTTGGGTATTTTTTAAGTATTTCCGGTATATTGGAAAAATGGCTTAAAAAAGGGCTATTTTGACGCTTAAAATTGAGTTTTAAGGCGTTTTTTTAGGGTAAAGATACATTGAATAGGGCTTAAAATGAAGCAATTTAAAAAAGCTATCGCATTTTTGAATTGCACTAAGTTATTGCGGTGGCACGCCAGTGCCACCGCTTGGAAAAGGCAGAAGATTTTTTGAAAATAAAATCGCGATAAATTTGAAGATGTAGGAAAAGTGTGTTTGAAGATTTTCGGTTTTGTGCGAAATTTTTTTTAAAATAGTTCAAATATTTTTTTTGATTTTGTCCTACCGCCTTGCGTTTTTTTTGCTTCACGGCGTTGCCGTTTCGCAAACAAAAACACAAGACGCTAACGGACTGCAACCAAAAAAAAGGATTTTCACTAATTTAAAAAAAATCGGTCAAGATTTTTCATTTAAAAGTATCGGGCAAAGCCCGAAAATAAAAAGAAAAAAAATAACTTCGTTTTTTTTCTTTTTATTTGCTCGTTGCACTCGCCACTTTTAAATGAAAAATATTTCCCTAATCGCACAAAACCGAAAATCTTCAAACACACTTTTCCTACATCTTCAAATTTATCGCGATTTTATTTTCAAAAAATCTTCTGCCTTTTCCAAGCGGTGGCACTGGCGTGCCACCGCA
>JBAYNP010000024.1:0-9748 GCA_041678785.1 Patescibacteria group bacterium
CTCTTCCGGCTGGAGATGCCAAAATACCAGATGGACCAGTCTTTAGTTTAAAATCACCAAAATCTGTTTTATCTTTTGGAGTCTCTGGCGCCGGAGACATATTGCTAGGAATATTTTGTTGTGTAGTGCTAGCCTGATTCAAAAATGGAGAATAATTTTTTAAGGCTACATCTGATGGGGTACCTATAACTGATGAGTTTGTGCCCAAAATAAAAGGATTAGATGAAGAATTTGTGCCCAAAACAAAAGGACTAGCAGGGCCACCTTTTCCGTCTACAGACGATGTATTTTTTAAAGATTTTAAAATAGCCTTGGTCTTAGCTCTACTTGTACTTCCGATTGGAGAAGCCCACGCTTCTTGTAATAATTTAGAAGTTGTGGGTGAACTCATCAGTGTTTTTAAAATGTAGTTTTTGTTGCTTTTATCCATGTTATACTTGTTTACTTGAATATGTATACGGGTTTATATATTTATTATAGGCACTTACGATTCTATAATCCAGATGTGTTCCTGTCCCTTGACCAGAGGGGGAATAAGTAGATCCGGTATCACCCATCGTTGCCACTACTTGTCCAGGAGAAACTGATTGACCCTCTTTAGCTAATACTGTATCTAAGTGACTATATTGATGTTTGTTTCCGTCAGCGTCAGTTATAATTACTTGATTACCAAAGCCTTTGTCTCCATGCCTTTTTCCGGTTATTACTTTAGTAATTATACCACTAGTAACACTAGGAATACTAGTCCCCTTAACATTTGCAATATCTATGCCGGGATGAAATTTTTCATATCTAGTTGGAGTACCATATTCGGTTGTTAATTTACCTAGTGATGTTAATTTTCCAATAGGACTGCCGCCCTGTTTATTAAAAGATGTTGGTTTGGTATTTTGAGATGACTGAGTCGTTGTAGCTGTTTTTAATACTTTATTTGCATAATCAATTAGTTGTTGAGAACCAATGGAACCAGGTGTATTATATGCCTGTATTCCTTTGTTTAATCCATATTTCTGTATCATTTCTGCCAATCTTTTAGCAGCAAAATCTATAGCAAAAGCTGGGTCCTTTGCTTGCTTTTCTGTAATGGGATGAGCCATTGTATTTATTTGTGCTAAGCCATAACTCTTTTCTCTTTTACTAACCCTTGTTGCGTTTGGATTAAAAGAACTTTCAGCTTGCAATAAAGAAGACAATACTCCAGGAGAAATACCATACTGTTTTGCTTTTTGATTTATGATATCAATATATTCCGTTGGCGTTCCAGGAATTGGTACATTATAATAATTACTAATTGGTTGTTGTTTATCAGGAGCGCTTGAAAAAACTTCTGTTCTAGATGTCAAATTCATGAATCTATTTTTAAGAGAACTCAAAAGACCTTCCTTTTCCGGAGAGGCGGAAGATTGAGTGTTTGATAAGCTTATTCTGGCAGGCATAGGAGCCCCCATGTTCATTTTAATAGCCTTTAATTGTTCCCCGACTGATTGTAATGGCTCGGGGGTTTTTATTAGGTTATTTAGATCCATTATTAAAATATTTTATATTTAGATAGAATACTTGATGCAGCTGTAGGTATCGCTGTTGCTGACGTTGCTTTTCCTAATTGTAATTTCTGGGTCGGAGCCACTGTTCCTAATTGTATGTTATTTTTTGGGATAGACATTGCTTTAGAAAAATCGTAAGGAGCTGGTATGATCGGCTCTGTCGGCCCACTAAGTCCAGTTGTCCCCTTTGGTAATTTATTTACCTCTTGTTGTAATCTATTAGCTTCTGCCAACATCTCCTGTATTTTCTTACTTGCGTCCGTACTTGAAACAGACGAAGCAGTAGAAGCAGATGATGTATAACCAGTTGCTCCGGTTATATCACCTATTCCAGTTACTGGGGCCGCCTGAGTACTTGATGGTCCTGTTGGTCCAGTACCATATCCAGGAATTTCAGGATTTGCGGAATCTACGACGCTATACGATGTTCCTTTTTTCTGATCCTCACCTGTAATTTTATCTAATGCCCTTTGTTCAACAATGCCTGCTTGATATTCTCTTAATGATTCGGCAGGAATAGCTTTTGGATCATATCCATAAGTAGTTTTAAACTTATTAATAGTATCTGCTTGATAAAGAGTGCTTCTTAAATTGCCATTATCATCGTATTGAGGAGAGAAATATTTAGCCTTAACTTCTTCATCTGACATATGAGCGCCGTTTGGGAATTTAGCTCTCCATTCTGATAACCAAGTATTAAAATTAACTCCAGTCTTCATATAGCCAATACCCAACCTATCAGCTTCTTCTTGACTTAGTGCTGCTATTTCCTCCGGAGATGCCTTGGAAGTATAATATGTATTGTTTGTACTTAGTTCATCTTGTGTCTTAGACTCCCTCATTCTATCCCCCTGAGTTCTTCTTAATGCCAATGCTTCAACTAATTTTTCATTAGCAATACCTGAACCAGAGATACCAGCTTCACTTGCATTACTTTGTAATGTTTCTAATTCATTCCATGCAGCCAATGCATTATCACTTAAACTTATACCGTACTTCTTCTCTATCTGATCTCTTGTATTTTTCCATGCGAAATCTGCAGCTTCTTTTGATGCAGTTGTATCAGCGGTGAGTGTTTCTAAAACAGAATCATGTAGTAATGATGTAACTTCTGACATCTTTTGTTTAAATTCTGGAGAGTCTACATTGAATTCTGCTGGAAATACAGCCTTAAAAAAAGAGTCTGGTAATTGAGCAGAAGAAAATTCAGCCCTAGTAAGACTACCAATATTAGCAGGAACGTATGAGCCTAATTTTTGATAAGAATCCCATCCGCCAGAGCCCGCAGTTTTGAGATAATCAGCTCTTAAATAATTCATATTAACTGGTGCAAGGTTCTCTACAGAAGTATCACCACTATCAACTAATTCTCTCTTCTTTATATCCATAAAAATATCATCCATTTGATAACCACCATAAGCTACAGCACCGATATAAGCAGCCATTGTAACTGGGTCATTTTTTATTTTATCCAAAGTATCCCTACTTATACCGGATTCGTCTATATGATTTTCAAGATAACTAAACCACCCGTCTACCTGCATAGTGCCGATAGCAGTCTTCTCATCAGAAGCTGTTTTGCCATAACGGTTCATTATTTGTTTAGGAAAAAAGTCCAACTTCTTCTGCCCCCCCCCTGGTTGTATTCCATATTCAGGTCCAAGTATTGCAAAATTACCGTACTCTCCACCAGGTAAAAGTATTGATGGATCAACTGTATTTATTGATTTAAATGCATCTTCTTTATTGACTCCATAATAATTATCAAAGGCTTGTTGATTGACAAATGGAACTATTGATTTAGTTTCTTTATCTATTAACCAAACACTACCAACACCGCCCGATACAGATGCATTGGGATCGCTAGAAAATCTTATAAGGTATTTAGAAGGAGTATTGTTTGTTGTAGGCATAGTCATTGTTTCTGACCCTCCCTTACCATCGTTGGAGGCATTTAAATCACTTGTATTTTTAATAATACTATTAGTCCTTAACTTTTGCAACTTTTCTTTGGGTGCTAAAATACTAGGCCTGCTAGGTAGATTACTATATTTTTTTGTTATTGGTTCTTTGTGCATATTATTACTTGACAGATTATATTTTTATATGATATCATTAATACATGAGAAAAACAAGTATTTATATATTGCTTTTTATTTTTTTTATTGTAGTTTTATTACATTTAAATAATAATGAGTGTGAAATAGTGAGCGGAAATGAACATATCTATAGGGGCCAGTGTTTGGCTAGTGATTATTCTGTATCATTGGTGACTATATCTAATAGGGCTAGTTATCTAAATTCTAGTAAAAAAGTCAATGCATCTATAAAGGACATATTAGAGATTCTAATAAGTGATGCGGAAAAAGATGGAATGTGTCTTGTTGTTTTTGACGCATATAGGTCACCAGAGAGGCAGGCAGAGCTAATAGAACTCTCCAGTGAACACGAAATTGATAAAATAGCGTTACCTTATCAAAGCGAGCATCAAACCGGATTAGCAATAGACTTCACTGCATGCCCAATGAATAATGGGGTAAGGGATGATTCTTTAGAAAGACTAGAATTGAGAAAACCTTTTAAAGAACTACCTGAATATGATTGGCTGGTCAAGAATTCATATAAATATAATATAGAACAAAGCTTTAATGCTGATAATTCAGATGTCTCGGGTTATCCGGAGGAGCCTTGGCATTGGAAATTTCTCATTAAAATGTAAATACCGTTTGCCACGATCCATTACCATACATACGTAATGTATTATCATCAGTTTTATAATACATAGCACCATTTTGTGCGGTAAAACCAGTTGCTGTCGCACCCGACATAGCCATAATATAAAATAGACCATTACTTACACTCGCACCCTGTGCTGATATTTTAAATTTTTCTGTTGTATTTATATTAAAATAATGATAACTAGCGGCATTATATATCATCTGACTACTTCCTCCCCATATCTCTTGGGCCGTTGCTAATGTAGAATCAAAATAACATCCATCGGTAAATCTTGCTTTATATGTTGTTGAATTTGGAACTCCAACGTTAAATGGCCCCCTACAACTTACCCCATATCTAAAAATAGTTTGGTCTGCATCCCTCATTACAACATTTTCATCACTATGACAATAAAAATATTGATAAGAACCGCTTCCATAAGAATTATATCCAAGACTACCCGAACTATCTTCCCATATTCTTGAACTATTTTCAAAACTCAATCTAGCATTTCCAGAAATAGTAGTGGCTTTTATTACCAAAGAGCTTGGTTGATCTGTTCCGCCTATAGTTATCGTTCCAGATGTTATACTAGCAGATGTAAGATTAGTTACAGTTACAAGACTCGCATTTAATGTACCAGTTTGTATATTACTAGCAGTCAATAATCCGGTTATTATTTTTCCTCCACTTATAATTGTACTATCTACATTAGATGCACCAATCGAATCTAGTACTGCTAAATTTCCTGCATCAGACAAACTCGCAATACCGGAACCGCCAGTTATAACAACATTTCCTCTAAAACTCGCATTTCCTGCTGTATCTACTGCAAACGTAGTAACTCCAGCATTCTTTCCTAGAATACCAGTAGGAGATATCCACAAACCATTATTTGCATCTGTTATCATCTTAATAGCCCCTGAAACCCCAAAGGTAAAATCACCCAATATACTCTTAGTAGATGTGTCAAACTGGGTATTTACAACATCATTTATTAGATCTCCATTTACGTCTAAGGCACCGCCAATGATTGTTGCAAGTCTACCGCCAACAGTAGATGTTCCAGTTATAACAACATTACTAAATCTAGCATCTCCTGTTTTTAATACATATGCAGGGGCGTTAGTATTGTCTACCGTAAAAAGAGCATTGGTTGTTCCCCAAAAAGTATCTCCATCTGATTCAACGTGAAAAGAATTAGTAGTTGTTTGATTTGGAATATCCAAAGATCCACCAACTATACCACCAGATCCAATGAATAATTTCATTGCTTCTATATAGCCCAAACGGGCATCTATTAGGAAGCCTTGTGTTTTCGGTTGATAATTCCTAGATTTCATCCATGAATCTAGCCATACATCATTAAGTGCTGCACCAGTCTTAACCAAACCACCCGAATCTATTTGAGTTTCCACATCACTAGAACTCAAACCAGAGACACTTTGAGTAGTGTCCCTGCTTAAGAAAGAATCATATGGTCGATCAATCTGATCGTATATTGGTAATGGCTCAGCCATGTTTTATATATTTGGTATTGGTTGTGTTTCATCTGGCCTTTCAACTTCTTCTTCAGAACTTATCATGTAGTTAATGGCAACCTTGGATACCTTACAAAGCATTTTGGCATTATGCCTTAATGAGAACCTGATATTCCTGCACCTAGGCGGCTTCTGATTAGCTATATCTTTATCTATTATTTTTAAAATCGTCAATCCCTTAGCCGCCTCACCTGGAATTTCATACCAAGCGCTCATGTCGAGAGACATAAAAGCCTTTAAACTAGCACCTCTTTCCATTTCTATTACCAACTCCATAGGATAAGATATTCTTTCAAATAAGGCGCCTAATAACATGCTTGGGGAGTCCATTCTAAATGGAATTTCTGATCCTAAATCTGTATAAACACCGCTAGATAAGAACTCTGTTATTGGCAAAGTAGTGTCTGTAGTGGCCATAACTAGTCTGTCTTGGTCATGAGCGGCTAATAATGTGGCCATTGAGGTGGCTTTAACATTAGTATGAACATACCAATTCTGTTGAATTATGCTATATTCTAGGCATACATCATGAAGGATTTTCTCTATAGAGCCATCTGGTGATCTTAAAGTGACATCGCCTATGGCAAAGAAGACATTTCTGCCCTTCTTACCAGCTACACATGCCTCTAATCCAGCCTTGGTAGCCCCTGTAATGTATCTTTCTACCTTGGATGACATAAGTGTCGGTGCCTCACCTTGAGTGCTCCATACGCCCGTATAATGCATAAAAAAGAGGGATCCAGCACATTTAACCTGTCCTGTCTTTGATACACAACCAGCTCCTATATCTATAGTTCTTAAAACGAAATCATTCCATACAGCTAGGTTGTTATTACTTCCAACTATCATAACATTACCTACATTGGTAAGCATCTTGATTTCTTCTACATCGTTATCTGTCGTACTAGAAAGTTTAAATGTATCGTAGTCTTTAGCGGAAATACCACTATAACTTGATTTACTTACCCATCTAAAAACCTTTGGTGTTGTTCCTGCATATGTTCCATTTACCCATAATTCATCTGATGCATTAATCGCGGATCCTAATGCAGCCATGGTAACAGAGGTTTCAGTTACACTTAAAACGATAAATGTTGTTATCGGTGAACCACCCCTCCTTACTTCTATAGTCTCACCAGTATTTATATACTTTGTATCTGTAACCAATAGAGTTGTTGCACCAACAGCAGCATCACTATTTGCTAATGCCAAGATACCCAACTGCACAGATGATCTTAAGATTGTATTTTTTTGCCTATAGCTTCCATCATAAAAATCAGCTAGATAAAGCCTCCCTTTATAATAGTTTATTAAAGATGCCTTTGGTGCTCTTAATAAATTGTGTGCATAACCAGTTGTCGCAGAAGATATAACCGTTGTCCCATCAGATCCCTGGACATATCTACTAACCATCCCCCTATTAACTAAATATAGGTTTCCTTCCGCTACACATGAATCGATGCCTGGATCTGTAGCTTCTGGCGTATAGCCAGTTCCTAAATCAGCACCAGCTAGTGCTGTCCATACATTTGTTGTTATGACCCATTGGTCAGCCAGCGTGTGTCCATCGGCAGCTGCGAATGTTATAGATACACCATCCGATAATAGATGTGCCCCAGCAGATGCTGCAACTCCAGTTGTCCATGCACCAGAATTCTTCCTCCATTTAAAGGTATCAGGTGATGCGGCTACTGTGTCTATTATAACTGTAAAAGTAGCAGATGCAGCGGATCCGGTATATGTACCACTACTAGTTGCATCGTTTAATCCGGCACCAGTAAATGCAACGGCACTTACAGACTTCATGTAATACAAACTATTTATACCGGATACTTTACTTGATCTATAAAGCCCTGTATTATTATCATTACTAAAATTAAATACACCGTGGTTCTGGGTTGATGTAAGATCTGATCCAACCTGTATAGTTCCTTCGCGTTTCTCTACTGTGCCGATCATTGGAGAACGAGCATTTTCACAGTGTTGTAATTCTTCTTTCTTTGCGATGTTATTTGCAACCGAAGAATTCAGTCCGTCGAAGTAAATTATCTCTTTTCTTTTATAGTTACTCTGTCCTGTTGATTGCATTTTTTTTTATTTGATTATTTTTCTAAACGTTCTGTTCTGTACCTATGGAAAAACTGTCTAATCCATTATCCCTCTTACAACTGTATATCTTCATTCTGTCTACGTTTTTATTAAAGAGAGTTAGGGAGTTGTTTGATTCTGTCAAGTTACCAAGTTTTCTGTATGCACGGAATAGCATGAAATCCTTTATTGAATAAGCTGCATTGTCTGGTAAATTTATAACCGCCTGCATATCTGTAAGCCTACTAGAATTCTTTAAGTATTCCAATGTGATAGTAGAATCAGCTTCTGGGGTAGGTCTAATGACTAAATGTCTTCCTCTAACAGCATATTCTCTAAAACTTGTAGATCTAGGAATCCTAAATGTTGCTGAGAAATGTTCAATTTTGTCACCATTTTCTTCATTGATATATAACATATTAGCGAAGTCATCTGGTAATAAATAATCTGTCACACCAGACTTAATTGCTAGTGCGAGTGGCTCTGATGCATTGTATTCCCAATTTCCTAGATTCAATTCATTAATCATTAATGAGTAAGCCTCGTTTAACCATGAATATTTATCATCCATAGAAATAAGTTTTATCTCTTTCTGGTTCAAGCAACTATCAAAATCAGAAAATACAGCCTTAACTGTATTTGGATTAAAACCTCCATAAGGAATTGCATTGGATAAAGGAGATACAGCTGTGGTAGTAGAATTATAAAAAAGGAACCAGCCATAACCAGAGGTATGTGCTTGATTTGTGTCGGCATATGTCGTGAAGAAATTGTCTACTTGTATTGCATTAGTTGCAAGCCAATTATCGCTATCATATGTTATTGGTGGGGTGACATCTAGTGTCTCTACAATTGTAGGATCTGATGCCCTAGTATATGTCGTTGTTTTAGGAGCTGTAGATGCCTGTACTTTTGTGCTTGTTATATTATTGTTTTGAATTGTGCTAGAGATCTGAGCAGTTGATGGATTTGGAACTGTCTGAAGTGCTGTCCAATAAAAAACTACCTGGTTATAACCAACGGATGTAACCCTGCTACTTTCTGAGTGGGCAAATCTTGTAGCTGTAACTAAAGTAATAACCCCGGTAGATGTTACCAATGAGTCTACCTGCACTAGCTCTGTATTTTCAGAGCCCATATTTCCAATAACTATATAATCAAGTGCGGCAAAGGCATCGGAATTAGCTACCGTTATTGTAGCTGCACCAGAAGATATATTATCTAAAATATACGAATATTTCGCATTATTTAATAAAGATCTATTGTCTGCTCGTAGTGTTATTGCCATGTGTTTTTTATAATTTAGTTACTATCTCCAGATGACGTAGAGCCCGAATTACCCCCATCTCCCATTACACGGTTTATATTAGTACCGGTACTTCCTGGAGGAATAATTATAGGTGCATTTCCCCCTCCCGGTGCTGTGATGTCTTTAGGGATAGAGGCAAGTATTATTTCTCCGCTTACGTTGTTTCCAAACATGTTTTTTTAAAATTAATTATTCCTAAAGCGACCACCCGATTTAATATATAGATCGATTATAACATTGATTACTATCCACTGTAAAGCTCATTTAGCTTCGCCCTTGTCTGTGGTCCCACCATGCCTAATGGGTCTATTCCATACTTAGTCTGAAAGGCTACAACAGAGGCTCTTGTAATAGAACCGTAGTAAGAAGTTGACTCAATATTGGTAGCCATTAATCCTTCGTATTTAAGTATATCCTGTAATGCCTTGACATCTGGATCAGTCATGCCGAATGCCAAATTCTTATTAAAAGTATATTTAGGCTTGACAGAAACCTCATCAAATTTAAATGTCATTGGATAAGCAGCAAAGAAATTTCTTACCTTGAAG
>JBAYNP010000025.1:0-9704 GCA_041678785.1 Patescibacteria group bacterium
ACAAATCGTGGCTGAAAGCGCGATTGGCCAATCGCGCTTTCAAATACGCTCAGTGCAATTTAATCGATAACATTTTCTAAAATCAAAAAGAGCTACCTTCGCAACTCTTTTTTATTTCTTATTTATTAATTCTTAATTCAAGATTCAAGATTCATAATTCATGATTCCCATCTTTAACTCCTCAACTCCGCCCCAAACTCATCATGCAACTTTTTAACAATCAAATTAAACACCGTATCGACTTCGATCATCGTCAACGTTTTATTTGGTGATTGAAATTTCAAATGAAACGCCATCGATTTTTTATCCTGACCGATTTTACTAGCACTTTCAAAAATATCAAACAGTACCACCTCGACGACCAATTTATCGACTTTTTGAATCAGCTCAACAATACTCTGATAATTTACTTTCTTATCAATCAAAATCGAAAGGTCGCGCTCAACGGCTGGATAATTTATAATTGGTTGATATTTAGTAATTTTTCCGAAGCTAACCAAAATCTCTGCCAAATCAATCTCAGCAATCACTCCCCCGTCTTTAACAAAATTAATCACTCCCAAAATCTTTTTTCCACGCTTCATCTCTACACTTCCAGCCTTTTCGACATAATCCATTTTCTTGACACCAGCAATTTCAAAAACATTTTTCAAAACACCTTTGAGGTAATAAAAATTATCTTCGACGTTTTTACTAAGCAAACATCCAATAGCTAGCATTTTCTTTTCGACTGGCATCATTTCATCACTCGGGAAAAACACTCGCCCGATTTCAAATATTTTGACCGTATCAAAATTTTTCAAATTTTCCAGCAAATTCTTTTCCAAACCAACCACCAGACTGCGACGTAAATATTTTTGATCGGGGTTAATTGGATTATCCACCTCTAATCTTTCTTGCTCATCGACTTCACCGTGAAAAGGATAATTCAAAACTTCATCAAAACCAACACCAACCAAAAGATTTCTTAGTTTTTTATCGAGCAATAAAGAATTACTTAAAGTGACTGGACGTGCTTCAATCATCGGCACTGTCTGACCAAGCGAATTAAAATCGTTCAAGCGACCGACTTCTTCGACAAGGTCGATTGGTAATTTAATATCATTACGCCATGAAGGCACCGCGACGACAAATTTATCTTTGGTATTTTTAATTATTGCAAAATCAAACGCTTTCAAATTTTTCTCGATTTCTTTGTCAGTAAAATTCCCACCCAAAATTCGATTGACCAATTCCGATTTTAATTCGACGTTAAGCGGTTTATAAAAATCTTTATCCGTCAGATAAATTTCTTCTTTGACAATTTCACCTTCGGCTAAATCAGCCAGCATTTTGACAGCCATTTCAAGGGCAATCTCAGAAATTTGCCAATCAATATGACGCTCAAAACGTGATGAGCTTTCCGAGCGCAAACCCAGGCGCTGTGAAGTTTTTCGAATCGAAGCATAATTAAATTGCGCCGATTCAATCACCACGTCGACAGTTTTATCAGAAATTCCGCTACCTAGCCCGCCCATAATTCCGGCAATTGCAGTTGCCTTTTCGCCATCGGTAATCAAAAGCATCGAGTCGTCAAATTCTCTTTCAATACCATCGAGTGTAACCATTTTTTCGCCAGTCTTAGCTCGACGAACGATAATTTTACCCGTGTTTAATTCAGCCAAATCGAAAGCGTGTAGTGGCTGACCGACAGCTAGCATCACAAAATTAGTTACATCGACGACATTATTTATCGGTCGTACTCCACAAGCTCGCAAAAAGTTTTGAACCTTAGCTGGTGATGGTTTAAGTTTTATATTTTTGACAATTTTAGCGGTATATTTCGGACACAGTTTTTCGTCTTCGACTTTGACTTCGAGTAAGCCGCCAATTTTGTGATTGGCTTGATATTTTTTTAATTTAATTTCTAGCGGTTTAAGTTTACTGCCTTCGATCGCTGAGATTTCTCGAGCCATCCCGAGATGTGACCAGACATCGCCCCGATTGGCGGGGACGTCAAATTCATACACCACATCTGACAAATCTAAAGCCTCAGCCAATTTCTGTCCGACCTTAGCTTTGTGGTCCAATAATAAAATTCCTTCGTGACTGGTCCCGAGCCCAAGCTCATCTTCGGCACACATCATTCCAAAAGATTCAACGCCACGAATTTTACTTTGACGAATTTCGACTTCCTCGTCACCAATTTTTAATTTAGTACCAATCAAAGCTACCGGCACTTTTTGACCAACAGCAATGTTTGGGGCCCCGCAAACAATCGTCAATTCGCCACCATTTTTATCACCCACTTCGACTTGAGCGATTTGCAAACGATCAGCTTCGGGATGTTTGTTGATTTCTTTGATCTCACCGACGACGACAGTTTCCAAATCTTTGCCGAGATATTCAATATGTTCAATTTCAAAACCAAGAATCGTCAGCTTATCTGCCAACTCTTCGGGATTCGATTTGATCTCGACAAATTGTTTTAACCAATTATATGAAAGTTTCATAGACTAAAATTGTTTATTAAATCTCAGGTCGCCCTTATGAATCAGACGAATATCATCGACTCCATAAAGTGCCATCATCAAGCGATCAACTCCCAAGCCAAACGCAAAACCACTATATTCATTCGGATCGACGCCCATATTTTCCAAAACTTTTGGGTGGACCATGCCAGCACCGAGCATTTCGACCCAGCCTTTGTGCTTACAGACAGGACAGCCTTTACCACCGCACAAAAGACAACTCATATCGACTTCAAGTCCTGGTTCGACAAAAGGAAAAAATGACGGTCGAACTCTGACCTTAACATCTTGATCAAATATTTTTTGAAAAACAATTTTAAGTGTGCCAACTAAATCTGTTAGCGAAATATTTTTATCAATTACCAAACATTCACATTGATAAAATGTCGTTTCATGACTCGCATCAACACTCTCATGACGAAATGCTCTCCCTGGCACCACCAATCTGACTGGTGGCTGGCGATCTCGCATCGCCCGAATTTGCATTGGTGAAATATGAGTTCGCAGTAATAATTTCTGCTCGCGATTTTTGACAAAATAAGTATCCCACTTATCTCGAGCAGGATGATCGGCTGGAATATTGAGTAAATCAAAATTATATTCTTCGTTTTCGACTTCATTGCCTTCGATAATCTCAAAACCCATCGATAAAAAAATATTGCTCAATTTTTCGATAAACTGATTAATCGGATGAATGTGACCTTGCTCGACTTCTTTCCCTGGCAAAGTAATATCAAAATCAACGCTAAATTTATTCGCGCCGTGTTCGATTTTTTTTCGAGTACTGGAAATTTCACCTTCGATTTCTTGACGAATCTCATTGGCCAATTTACCAATCGTTGCTTTTTCTTCGGGTGATAAATTTTTTAAAATTTTTAAAATTGCTGTCAACTCACCATCTTTGCGACCGAGATATTTTTTTTCAATCTCTTCCAAAGATTCCAAAGTCAAAATACCAGCAATATCTTTTTTAAAATTTTGTTTGATTTGTTCTAATCTGTCTTGCATAATTTAAACTCTACGATTACTAAGACTAAAAATATATTCGATCGCTGTCAAAATTCCCAGCAGTAGCAAAACGATCCACCAAGTCAACATACCTTGACTTTGCATAGCTAGACTAACACTTACAAACACTGAAAACAAGACCCCCTGACGGAAAGAAACGATGACCTGTTTGAAAATCGGCACCGTCGTCAGCCAGACTCGCAACATAAATCCTGCCAGCGAAAATGTGCCCACTAGAGATAAAAACAGACTGATATAAAATAGCACAAAGCCAATAATCCCCGCTTCACTCGGATTGATATAAAACATCACTGAAGCCAAAGCTAACCAACACAATAAAGTAGCTAAAAACATCAATAATAAATAACGCTTTAAAGTCATATTTTTTGTAAATAAAAATCTTACTCTTATTTTAGCAGATCAACGGGAAAAGCTCAACAACAAATCTACTCCAAAAACTGCAACTTCTTAATCGTTTCTGGCCCAAAAACCTCGGCGATTGCTTTTAGAATTTCAGGCTCCTCTTCTCGAATCACCAACTCTAATCTCTCATCGACACACGCCAGCGTCAATGTCTGATGTTTGACATACAATAATCTCAAACGATCATCAATTTCAACTCCCAAAACTCGTGCCATAATTTTTGGGATTTTGGTTAACATAAAAGCTTCACCAATTTGCGCACTGGCACCAGTTTTTTTGATTGATTTTGGAATGATGTCGCCCAGAGAAATAAAACCCATGTGGATTATTTGGTAAATAAAAATTCTAGTCTAGTAATTTCTTTTTTTATTTTTTCTGGAAGATACTGGTAGTTTTTGTCATTTAATAATCTCTCATGCATTTGCTGAAATTCTTCTTTGCTAGCCGAACCATTTTTAATTTCTTTTTGGGCCATTTCAATTTGCTCAAATAAATTTTCAGCTTCTGGACTAATATCTTCTCGTTCACCAAGTTCAAAACTTATCTTACTGTCCTTATTTAATTCACATTTTTCAGCATAATTCAAAATCGCTTGCTCTAAAGACCCAGGAAATTCATATCCTAATTCTAGGTCTTCTTTGGTTGCCAAGATGCTATTTGTTTTATTTGTATCAATATTACCTTTTTCGATTTTTTCGATCTCCATAATTTTTAAATTAGTAATTAATTAAATTATTTTTTAAACTGACAAATATTTTTGAAATCGCAATATTTACATTTGAATGGATCCGGCGTCGGCTCGAATTTACCTTCATTAATTTTTTCGATCAGCTCGACAATTTTGTTTTCCATTTTATCGAGATCTTTTTGCTCCCCAATAAAGTTGACTTGGGTGCCGTCGTTCAAATAGACAAAGCTTAATTCTTCGACTTCATCACGGAAAAGTTCTTTGATCGCCATCTGATAAATAAATAATTGCTCTTTGTCGTCAAAGCCAAGATCTTTTTCAAGCTTAGGACTGCCAGTTTTATAATCCACCAGTCGCAACTTATTCGATCCGATTTTATCGACACGATCAATTTTACCTTTGAGGGTGTACTTGCCGATTTTAAAACTAAACGGTAATTCTAGGTGTAGCGTTTCAGGTACTCCTTCCTCTCTTAGTTTAACATATAAATTGCTCAAAATCTCTCGCCCCAGTTCTTTGGCTTCGAGTCTTTGTTTTTTGCTAACATACCAATCATCAATCCAAGATTCTTCATACAATTCAAAAACTTTTTCCAAACTAATTTTTAGCTCGTACTTATCTTTAATAATTTGCTTGAACATTTTTTCTAGTGTCGCATGCAAAGTTTTTCCAAAACTAAAATTCCATTTTCCACGCACCGGAATATGAAACACGTGCTGGAATTTGTATTGGAGCGGACAAGATTCAAACGCCTTGAGCTGAGTAAAGCTATATTTATCTGGCGGAGTGAAATTTAATTCTTCGTCATCATTAACATTTACTTTGCGATTTTTTTGATATAGTTTTTCAATTTCATTTTTAATAGGTTCGCGATCATCTTCGACAACTAGATCTAATTCTTGCAAAAATCTCGATGGCTTTTTGTCGCGAGCACCACCATAGTCTTTGCCCCAAGCCAGAAATAAACCTTTTTTGGCGCGCGTCATCGCCACATACATCAGTCGGCGTTCTTCTTCGAGGTGCAAATCACCTTCGGGTACAATTTCCTTGACCAGACCATTTGGTAATTCGATCGGATCCTTGCGACTCGTACTTGGAAAACGCAAATCGACCAAATTCGGAATAAAAACATAATCAAATTCCAAGCCCTTGGAGCTATGAATCGTCATTATTTTGACCGTCTCGGGACCACTTTGCTCGAGATCGATTACGCCCGCACCCTGATCCCCTGATTCGACCACCAAATCCATATAGTGCATAAAAGCTTTGGTAGTTTTATCTAAATTATTTTTTTCAAAGGCACTGACTTTTTTAAAAAACTGATTGAGCTGAGCCACTTTTTCAATATTTTCTTTGGATTCATTTTGAGCCAATAATTTCAAATAACCTGACTCTTCGATAAAATCAAAAATCATCTGGCTGACATTACTTTTGACCGCCTCCTGGCTGTGTTTTTCGATCAAGCCCAAAAGCTTTATAATTATTTCACGACTTTCGTGACTAATATTTTCCAGCGCTGATTCTTTTTCCAATGTTTCATACAATGACCAGCTCTTGCGATCAGCCCAATAATTTAGATTGATCAAATCTTTGGTTTTGATTTTAAAAACTGGTGAATTAAAAATTCGATACAAGGCTGGACTTTCATGATAATTATCGAGGAGTTTCAAATACGCCAAAATATCCAAAATAATCGGCTTGTTGTAAAGGCCACTCGAAGCTAGAAATTGATACGGAATATTTTGTCTTTCGAGTACGTTGATAAATTCCTCGGCTTGGCTATTGGCCCGAATTAAAATTGCGAAATCACTCCAGAGATTTTGATCGCTTTTTAAATCGATAATTTTTTGAACAACTCGCTCGACTTCGCCTTGAAGAGTTCGCCCAAACAAAGTTTCAATTTCAGCTTGACCGACATTTTGAGCGATTAATTTTTTGCTAAAGTTTTTGAAATTAGAATTTTTGGTATTGTGTTGCAATTCGTATTCGAGACGATTCGGATTGTTTTGCTGAATAAAATTGTATGACAAATCCAAAATTTCTTGATACGAACGATAATTCTGAGTCAGACAAACATAGCGACTGGCGGGAAAATCTTTTTGAAATTGCAAGACATTACTCACTGACGCCCCACGAAATTTGTAAATACTCTGATCGTCGTCAAAACAGACCGTAACATTATTTCTCGGCTGTGCCAAAAGTCGAATCAATTCATATTGAGCATAATTGGTGTCCTGAAATTCGTCGACCAAAATATATTTGAACTGCTCCCGATAATGTTTTAAAATATTCGGCCGTTCTCGAAAAAGTTTGAGAGTATAGTTTATCAAATCACCAAAATCGAGATAACTATTTTTTAACAATAATTGCTGATAGGTATCATAAGCCTGCGCGATTTCTTTCAAACGAATTATTTCCTGCTGAACAGCTTCGTCTTTGGTGCCTTTATTTTTGAATTCGAATTCGGCAGCAAACCTTAGATAATCGTCGGGACTGACAACCTCATCTTTGCAACGTGAAAAATGACTCACCATCGCTTCGATAAATTTTTCTGGATTACCGACCGGTTTGTAATAAGTTAATTTGAACTCGTCGAGATTTTTACGAATCAAGAGTGATTGCTCGACCGAAGAAATTAATTTGAAATCATCCGCCAAACCAATTTCAAGACCGTAATCATGCAGAATCCTCTCGCACAAAGCATGAAAAGTATAAACCCACAAATCGATGTAGCCATACGGCATCAGTTTGTCGATTCGATCTTCCATTTCGCCAGCCGCCTTGTCGGTAAAAGTCACTGCCAGAATTTCGTCTGATTTGGCTTTGCCGGTCAAAATCAAATTTGCCACCCGTTTGGTAATCACGGTGGTTTTACCAGTCCCCGCCCCCGCCACAATCACCAATGGTCCTTCGGTATGTTCGACGGCTTCTAATTGTTCGGGGTTCAAGTTGTGTTTGATTTCATCTATTTGCATCCTCCTATTCTATCCTAAAAAACGATAGGAGTAAACAAAACACAAACCGGTCCCTGAGCGGAGTCGAAGGGTTGTTTTAGTTTGCACTTGCTATTTACCCCTCGACAAGCTCGGGGACCGATTATATATGTGCCTTTAGTTGCTTGAAATTATTTCAAATTTAAAGTTTCGTGTGAAATCACTGCTGAGATATTACCACCTTTTCCAGCAAAAATATTTCTAAAAAAACTAATATTGGCTATCAAAAAAGCAGTTGCTAGCATTGCACAAGAAATTATAGCAATCGATAAAATAACTTTGGTTCCTGTGGCAGTTTTTTGTTGAGTTTGTAATTTGGTTTGCATAAAAAAATTTGAATTAAATTATGATCTAATTTTAGCTTTGTTTTACAAACCTAAAACACCAATAACGATTAAAAATGCTCCGACCAAAACCGAAAAAATGCTTGTAATTATAGCAATCACAGCAGCAACGTTGGTTTTTACCTCCACGTCAACTTTTTGATTATCAGACATAAGTTAACTCTAATACTTTTTTTAAACAATTGCCAAAATCCAAACAAAAAAAGTTAGGGCAAAAACTAAAGCACTTCCAATAAGTGTTACCAATAAAAAAATACTGGTTTTTGATTTTGTTTTTACCGATCGATTTTCTTTTTGCATAACGTTTTTATTATTTATTAATTTAACTAATATTATTTTCAGCTTCGGCTATTTTGATACCTTTGAGATATTCTGATTCCTCAAGAATTTCACGGACATCTTTGGCGGTTACTTTAAATTCTTTTTCACCTTTGCCTTTTTCACTTTCAGCTTTATATAGTTTGACTTTGGCACAAGCTTCATCAATCAAGTCTATTGCTTTATCTGGAAAATTGCGGTTCTTAATATATTTTTGACCTAAGTTAACCGCCTCTGACAAAGCTTCATCCAAAATTTTAACCTTGTGAAATTTTTCATATTTTGGTCTTAAGCCTTTTAACATCTCCAAGGTAACTTCTGCTGATGGTTCTTTGATATATATCGGTTGAAAACGTCTTTCGAGTGTCAAATCATTCTTGATAGTTCCAAAATATTCTTTGAATGTCGAGGCACCAATAATTTGCAAATCTCCTCGAGCTAGCATCGGTTTTAGGATATCCCCTGCACCAATTGCGCCTTGAGCTTCACCCGATTCCGCCAAAATATGAATTTCATCGATAAATAAAATGATATTGCGCTTTGAATCTTCTAATTCTTTGACCACACTTTGAAGACGCTCTTCGAATTCACCACGATATTTTGTACCCGATAATAATGAAGTTAAATTTAAACTGATAACTCGTTTATGCAATAATTCCTCTGGCACCGAGCCTTCGACAATTTTTAAAGCCAGACCATCAGCAATCGCCGTCTTACCAACCCCAGCGTTACCAACTAAAACTGGATTACTCTTGGTGCGACGAGTTAGAATCTGAGTCGCTCGACGAATTTCATCATCACGACCAATGACTGGATCAATTCTGCCTTCGCGCGCTTTTTGGGTCAGATCTTCACCAAAACGCATCAGAGCTGAACCATATTTCTTTTTGAACCCACTGCCATTCTGATTACGTAAATAATAATACCAAAACGCCGCTACCAAAATTAGTAAGACTACTCCGACGGCTATTAAAAAATCACTAGTTATCATTTTGTTTTTATTTAATGTCGACTTTATCTATTTCATCGAAGTTATTCCCATAATAACTCCGGCTATAACCAAACCCAAAGCTGCTAGACTAAGCCCAATAACCACCTTCGACAAAATTTTAGTCCTGACTTCGGTTTGAATTGATTGAAATTGACTTCTCATTTTTTCTGCTTAGCTATTAAATTTATTTATCCCAACATTAACCAAAGTTTTTCCATAAAAGAAATCATCGTCGTTAAAAGAGATACTGCCACACATGTCGCCGAAATCATTCCCAAAACAACCGCAGCTTTGACTGAAGTTTCAGTTTTGGTTTGGATTGTTGTTTTTATTGTATTTGCCATAAAATAAATGTAATTTTATTATATCACAAAATTAAAATAACTTGAAAAGATCCTGCGTGTTATTTTTGGTCATCGCAACAACTTG
>JBAYNP010000026.1:0-9679 GCA_041678785.1 Patescibacteria group bacterium
AGAGGCTTTCATGAGTGACCTTGTTAAAACAAAAGAAGAATTTAGGGTTGCCTGTGCTGAAATTGGAGCCCGTAAAAAAAATCTCGAAGAGGCCAAAAGACTTTGTGCTTCGGCTGAAAGAGAGTTTCGTGCCGCAGAACCAAAGTCAGCACAACTTTTCTATAAGTTGGTTAGTGCCGATAACGGCGTCAGAGATGCTGATTGGGTTCTTCGCGAAGCTTATTTAAAAGGGCTTCAAAAATTAGAAGAACTTTCCGAGGTAGATAGTGATGTTATTGGTGGCGAGGCTAAAGAGCTAAAAGAGATTAATGTAGAAATCAGAGAAGTTTTAAGGCTTCGTGGCGAAGTCATGAAGAAAATTTCTATTATTCTTCACATTATTGTTTCTGATGATGACGAAAATGCAAAAGAACAATTATCCGCCTGTTTGTCAGAGCTTGGCGGGATATCAAAGAGATACAAAGAAACAATTTGCCACGGTCAGGAGATTTTTGATAAACATTTCTGAAACAATATTCAGGAAAGTTTGTGCCCCGCGTTTTACGCGGGGTCTTTTTTTGTAAAAACCCAAAAAAAATGCTATCATAAAAACATAATTATAAAATTAAAGCTGAAATGTTTAAAAAAATCTCACAAAATTTATTGATCCTGTTTGTCATTTTGATCGTGCTCGCCAGCCTGTTTGGTTTGTCGCTCGGCGACTGGGGCGCCAAGACCAAAATTGGTTTTAGTGAAGTCGTCAAAAAAATTGAAGCCGGAGAAGTTTCTCAGATCGAAGTCGAAGAAAATAAACTAAACCTGACCCTCAAAGATGGTAGTGAATTAACTTCGTACAAAGAAAGTGCGGATTCATTGATTAGCATTTTGAAAGATTACGATTTGCCGGCGGAAAAGATTCAAGCGGTCGCTATCATTATCAAACAGCCAGAAGGTTTTTGGTTGCTAATGAGTGGCTTATTGCCGTTTTTGATCCCATTGATTTTGGTGGTCGTCTTTATTTATTGGATGTCATCGCAAGCTCAGAAAGGACAGATGAAGGCGATGTCTTTCGGTCAGACGAATGCCAAGGCCGCCGAATTAAAACAAAAAGTAACTTTCAAAAGTGTTGCTGGAGCGACCGAAGCTAAAGAAGAACTCAAAGAAATTGTTGAATTTTTGAAAACCCCAAAAAAGTTTACCAAGCTCGGAGCTAAGGTTCCCAAAGGTGCGATTTTATTAGGCGCGCCTGGCTGTGGTAAAACATTGTTAGCGCGAGCGGTGGCTGGCGAAGCTGATGTGCCATTTTTTAATATTTCTGGTTCGGAATTTGTCGAAATGTTTGTCGGTGTCGGTGCCTCCAGAGTTCGTGATCTTTTTGAAAAAGCTAAAAAGAAAGCTCCAGCAATTATTTTTATCGACGAAATCGATGCTGTCGGTCGTCAACGCGGAGCTGGTTTTGGTGGCGGTCACGATGAACGTGAACAAACCCTCAATCAAATTCTAGTCGAGATGGACGGCTTCGATCAAAATACCAATGTAATTGTTTTAGCCGCGACCAATCGTCCTGATGTGCTCGATCCAGCCTTACTTCGTCCAGGGCGTTTTGACCGTCGCATTGTAATCGCGATGCCAGACATCAAAGCTCGTGAAGAAATTTTAAACATTCATGCTCAAAATAAACCGTTAGCCAAAAATGTTTCACTCAAAGAAATTGCTCGTCGAACGCCGGGATTTTCAGGGGCGGACTTAGCAAATTTGTTAAATGAAGCGGCGATTCTGACCGCCAGAAATAATGACAAAATTGTTACCAAGGAAGCGATTATGGACAGTATCGAAAAAGTGATTCTCGGACCAGAAAGAAAAAGTCATGTTTTGTCGGACAAAGAAAAAGAAATTACGGCTTATCATGAAGCTGGGCACGCCTTAGCAAGTGCGCTGTTACCAAACTGCGACCCTGTCCGCAAAGTCTCGATTATTTCTCGTGGCAATGCCGGCGGTTATACTTTAAACACCCCCGACAATGATTCTTACCTGCGAACCAAAGCTTATTTTCTCGATCAGCTGACTTTATTTTTGGGTGGCTACGCCGCCGAACGTTTGGTTTTCAAAGAAATTACCACGGGTGCCAGTAGTGATTTGAAACGAGCGACCGATTTAGCGCGAAGTCTGGTGACTGACTACGGGATGAGCGAAACTCTGGGGCCACGCACCTTCGGCAAAAAAGAAGATTTGATTTTCTTGGGTCGAGAAATTTCTGAGCAACAAGATTATAGTGAAGAAACCGCCAGAGACATTGATAAAGAAGTGTCAAATTTTATTGACAAAGCTTATCAGCGAGCGGTCAATCTTTTATCGGCCAATCGCGACAAGCTCGAAAAAATTGCTCAGGAATTGTTGAGCAAAGAAACCCTTGATCAAAAAGAATTTGAAAAATTAATCAATACATAAAATGCACAAAGAATCTTTAAAGCTTGCCTGGCAAGTTATCAAAAAAAATCGACTCATTTGGATTTTGGGTTTTCTCTCGCTCGCATTTTTAAACGGCAGTGAGTTCAATTTGGTTTACAAATTTTATCAAATCAACAATGCTTTGGCTGATTCGATTGGTCAGATGTCATTGCTTGGTGGTGAATATTTTACCGAGGCTGTTTGGTTTAATTGGAGTTCTTTGATCACAATTTTAATTTTGATTATTTTGGCTTTAATTCCTCTCTTTGCTCAATCTTCGCTGATTGGCGGAATTAATAAAATTGAAGACCAAAAAATTAATTTCAAAATCGCGCTCAAAGAAGGCAAAAGTATTTTTGGTAGATTTGTCGCCATCAACCTGGTTTCTAATTCCATCGTTTATATCTTAAGTTTGCTAATCCTGGTCGTTTCACGAATTATTTTTTCAGAATCGACGACTCAAATTTTAGCTTTAATCCTTGGAGTTTCGGCGATCGTGGTGCCATTTGCGATTATCGTTTCATTTATCACCCGTTACGCGATTTTTTATCTATCGCAAAATAAACAAAAAACAATTTTTGAATGCTATTCTTTTGGAATGCATCTTTTTTTCAAGAATTGGTTTGAAAGTTTTAAGACAATAGTCATTGCTTTCATCGTTTTAATCTTAGCTTTTTTAATCGCTTCGGCGCTGATGTCTTTGGTAGTTACGCCGACCGTTTTTCTGATTGGATTATTTAAAATTTCAAGTGTGCTCACGGCTGAAATTATCGGAATTGCGATTTTATTTTATCTACTTGCAATTTTTATACTAATGACATCGATGTTTGGTGTTTTCTATTACACCTATTGGCTAAGCATTTTCGAGAAATTAAAAAAGAGCTAGCCAGCTGTGGTTATCTTGTGTATTAGTTATTTGATTTAATCCGCAAAACTCCTTAAACTATAGCTAATCTAAATATAAACAAATGAAATTTATCTGCACTCAGGAGCATCTCAACAAAAGTCTGCAAGTCGTCAGCCAGATCAAGGCGTCGGGAATGACTTTGCCGATTTTGGAAAATATTTTAATCAAGGCCGAAAAAGGCATGATCGTTTTGTCATCGACAGATCTTGAAATAGGAATCAGCTCGGTCGTGCGTAGTAAGGTTGAAAAAGAAGGCGAGTTCACGGTGCCAGCTCATTTGTTCTCGAGTTTTATCGGTTTTTTACCAAACAAACAAGTCGAAATTGAATTAGTCGAAAATAGTTTGAAAATTAAATGTGAAAAAAACGAGACCAAAATCAAAGGTCAAGAAGCCTCAGAATTTCCAGTCATTCCTCAGATTAATCGCGAGCAAAAATATACTTGTTCCGCCAAAGATTTTAAAGGTGCTTTGAAAGGTGTGGCTTCGGCAATTAGTTCTTCTGAAATTAGAATCGAAATCGGTGGTGCTTTACTGTGTTTTAATTGCCCGCAAGAATCAAAATTAACCTTGGTTGGCACTGATAGTTATCGTCTGGCTGAGCGAGAAATCAATTTTGAAAATTATGGTAACAAGGATGAAAAAAAAGTGATTGTGCCTTTGAAAACCGTCCAGAGCCTGATGAATATTCTAGAAGGCGAAGCTGATGTCGAAATTTATGTGACCGAAAATCAGATTTTATTTGTCTATCAGGAAAATGAAATTATTTCACGTCTGGTCGTCGGTGATTATCCGAATTACAAACAAATTATTCCCAAAGAAACCAAAACCGAAGTCGTCTGCTCAGCTAGTGATTTAATCAAAGCCGTCAAAGGCGCTGGACTTTTTTCGCGCTCAGGAATTAATGATATCAATTTGAAATTTGTGGCCAGCGAAAATAAAATTATTGTTTCTTCGGTCAACGATCAAGTCGGTGAAAACGTTTCTGAAGTTGAGGGCGATATTTCTGGCGAAGACAACGAAATCACTTTCAATCATCGTTATTTCTTGGATTGCTTGCAGGGAGTGACCGGCAATGAGGTTTATCTCTCGGTCGTCGATAGCGGGACCCCAGCTTTGATTCGACCAGTCGAAGGTTCGGGGCAATTGTATGTGGTGATGCCGATTAGTGATTAAATTTATTATTAATAAAAATATTATGGGAATTTTTGACAAAATGTTTGGAAAAGGAGGAGATAAAAACAAATTACCAGAACACGAAGAGACTGTCACAAAACAACCCGAAATTATTTCAGCAGAAGAACCCGTTGCTAGTGTTGAAACTGAAAAATTGCCAACACTTAAAGAAATTATTCAGCAAAAGAAAGAAGTTTTGTCACCAGATTTTGTGAACATGTTTCTGGAAAAGCTTAAGACAGAGAATTGGTCTGGTTATGATTTTGAGAATATAAATTTAAAACCTGGTTTTTTTATAGAATATGAATTTGAGGATAATTCCGGTATTTTTTATGTCGATAGTCACAATAATATTGTGAATGTGCCAGGGTTGTTTGACAAAAAACAATACGAGCAACAAATTGATGGCATGACAAATAGCCTAGACCTGCCTAAAAAATTAAGAGAGCTTGGTTTTATAGATATTAGTAAAGAAAAGAGCGTGGAATCATTGCTTCTGGGACAATTGGTGGGTAATTATATTAACGATAGATTGAAAAAAAATGAAAATAAAGAGTTTAATTTCTAAAACGTAGACAATAAAAACACTCCCGCGGGAGTGTTTTTTGATAGGGAAATGTTTGGAACTATGATTAAACTGATTAAATGATGGACTATGATTCTAAAATTATAGTCTTCATAGTAATCAGACGAATCATAGTTCAAGACAATTGGTGATATGAATAAAACACTAATATTATTTTGTGAATCGAAATATTATTTTTGGTTAATCATGATTGTAGAGACGTACGGCCGTACGTCTCTACGGGTTCTATGCGACCGATTTTAATTATTTTGATTTCTTTGTTGGTGGCAGGAACGTGGTTGTAGAGACAATGGCACCCTGTCCCTCGTAGCTTTAGCGAAGTGGGGTGCCTTGTCTCTGTATTAAATAATCAAAACCCAAAACACTAATCGACAATTTATGTTAAACAAAAATCAACGCACGTAGAGACGTTGCACTGCAACGTCTTCGTCTTTCAAAAGAAAACATTTTTCGACCCACCCACGAGAGACAAGGCGGTGCCATTGTCTCTACTCGTGACCAATTTTATTTATCAAAATTACAACATTGGTTTTTATTAAACTAATTTAAAAACACCTTCATATAATTTGAAAGCGAGGTCACGTGACCTCGCTTTCAAATTATTCAAGATTTTTTGTTCAATCTTATCTCACCTCAAATTCAAATTGATCACTTTTTATTCCTGAATCAGTTTCAAATCGCAGAAAATATTTTCCAGTCTGTTGAGTTTTATCAAAACTAAAACTGACATTATTGAAAGCACGATTACCCGACGAAGTTGCCGCTAAAGTTTCGACACCATCTGGAGTTTGAACATAAACCTTTAAACTACTGCCAGACTTTGAAGAGCCAGCCGAAAAACTTAGATATATTTTTTGATCGACCGAGAAAGCTTGACCAGCAATTGAATTCAACCAGGCGACGGTCAATTTGTTTTGGTCATAACCAGAATTACTGAGATAGACCGAAGCTTGAGCGGAACCGTAATCACCATTTTTATCATAACCAATGACCGTAATTAACTGAGAATCATTTGGAGTATTGTTAATTTGAGGAGCAAATGTCGAAATGTCACCCGTCGAACCAATCAAAAGATCACCGAGATAATATTCGACGTGGGACAGCTCACGTTCGACAGTTAAGGTTGGTTTAATTCTTAAATCACCAGCATTCAAACGCTCTTCGTTGGCTGGACTTGCAATAGAAATCCCAAAAGCTGAAGTACTTCCAGTTTGGGCTGGTGGTAAATTGAGCTCGATTTTATTTTCGACTAGCCACGCCTGAACACCTTTTTCCCAACCAACATATTGTGGATCATCGGTTGGGTTTGTTGGGACGGCACCACGGGGATCGTCTTTGTTGACATAGTGTAAAAGATTGTGGGCTTCTTGATATTGTTTTTCCTCGACAAAAGCTTCGGGCGTTTTTTCGTCGGCGAGCTGGCCAGTGATTTTGTTAATACGAATAGTAACATCATGTTTCCATTCGCCTTTTAGAACTGGTTTGGTCATTTCTTCGGCCTGAGGTTTTACAAATTGTTCGACAGTTTGACTAGCCAAAGCTTGTTTCATATACTCATTCCAAATCGGAGCAGCCACGACCGAACCATCGGCACTGCCGGACATTTTCGAGTTATCATTGTTGCCGACCCAGACACCAGTCACCAAGGATGGGGTATAACCAATTATCCAGGCATCACGATTATCGTTGGTGGTCCCGGTTTTGGCGGCCACTGGAATTGATCCGAGTGTCAGATAATTACTTTCGCCGAAAATATAACTTCTGGCAGAATTGTCGGATAAAATATCACTGACGATTCTGGCGGTTTGTTTTTCCATTACCTTGGTACCAGAATCAGGTTTGATTTCTTCGAGGGTGCGTTTTTGGCTGTCTTCAACTCTTAGAATCGCACGCGTCTGACGATGAATTCCTTCCTGAGCAAAAGTTGCAAAGGCGTTGGTGTGTTCGAGAAGTTTGACTTCACCGCCACCGAGTACCAGAGATAAACCGAAGCGATCTCTGTCGTTTAATGTTGTATAGCCCATTCTGCCAGCCAAGGCGATGACATTATCAATGCCAGCGAGATAGAGAGTTTTGACAGCTGGGATATTTAATGAGCCAGCCAAGGCTTTTCGCATGGTGACGGGACCAAAAATTTTGCCACCATAATTTGACGGCTCATAAGCTGGACCCGAAGCGGCGAAATTGGTTTTGACATCAAATAAAATTGTTTCAGCAGTAAAACCTTTTTCAAAAGCCGTGGCATAAACTATCGGTTTAATCGACGAACCTGGTTGACGCGGTTGAATGGTGACATTGACCTGACCATCGATATCATCATTAAAATAATCACGTGAGCCGATCATCGCTAAAATGTCACCAGTATTGGCGTCGATTGAAACCAAGGCAGCATTGGAAGCGTTATATTTTTCAGCGATAGCTTCGCCGTGTTTGGCGACGACTTCATCGGCAATTTTTTGCTTTTCGGCATCAAGTGTTGTGATCACGCTCAGGCCACCTTGTTCGGCAACAGTCTCGCCATATTTTTCGCTGAGCAATTCTTTGACATACATCACGAAGTGAGGAGCAGTGATGGAATCTCGGCTAGCGCGCAAAGCCACTTTTTCGTTTTTAGCCTGATTTTTTTGATCTTCGGTGATATATTTTTCACTAAGCATTTCATCTAAAATATAATCTCGGCGTGCCATCAATTCGTCTTGGTGATTGATATAATAGCTTGGTTTTTTTGGCATCGCGGCCAAGGTTGCGGCTTCGGACAAGGTTAAATCTTTGGCGGATTTGCCGAGATAAGTTTGACTAGCGGCCTCAATTCCATAGGCGGTCGAGCCATAAGGAATTTCATTCAAATACATTTTGAGAATCTGGTCTTTGGTAAATTTCTTTTCAATTTGAATCGATAAAATTAGCTCTTTGATTTTTCGTGGGATACTGCGCTCATTGGTTAAAATTGCATTTTTAACAAATTGTTGAGTTAAGGTCGAACCACCACGAGAACCTTTGCCGAGAAGTGGATCAATGATAGTGCCTTTAAAAATAGCGACTGGATTGAAACCATGATGCTCATAAAAATATTTATCTTCGGTCGTAATCGTAGCCCATTTGATATATTTGGGTAAGTCTTCGAGATTGACCAAAGTTCTTCTCTGGTCGCCATGAATTTCATATAGAAGAATTTTACCAGTGCGGTCGAAAATTTTGGTACTTTGGGCGATTGAGCGTTCAATTAGTTTGTCTGGAGTTGGTAAATCGCGACTATACCAAGCAAAGGCTCCGAGAGTGACAATTGAACCCAAAAGGAAAAGAAAAACTAAGCCTAAAAGAATGTATTTTACCCACGGAGTTTTGTTGCGATTGCGACCAAAAGAATAATTTTTATTATCACAATAAAACCTATTTTCTAATGGGTTTGTAAACTCTTTAGCTTTTTTAATAAAACTTCCCAGCGGTCTTTCGGATGGAGAGCTTTTTTGTTGAAAAGAATTTTGGGTTATTGGCGAGCGCTTAAAGACGTTTTCCGGCCGAGGTCTTGAAGGTTGAATGCGAGTTATTTTCCAATCGCCTTCGTCGTCTTTTGGAATTAAATGTTTGATTGGCATGTGTAATATTTTGCAAATATTTCTAAGTTGTTTATAGTATAGCATAAATTTTTTATTTTGCAGAAAAAAGATGATTAGAATAATTTTGTTAGTTTTTAAAAGTTTTTTTCCAACCTCTTGACACAAAGCCGTTTTATGATTAGAATACGATAAATAATTAATTAACCAAGAAAATAATTTATGTTAGTTATTCGCTTATCAAGAATTGGTCGCAAAGACAAAGCAGTCTACAGAATTGTGGTTTCTGAAAACACCAAAGATACTCATGGTGATTCTTTGGAACAGCTAGGTTTCTATAATCCTGGCGTGACTCCAAAAGAAATTAAATTTGAAAAAGAAAGAATTTTACATTGGATTTCGATGGGTGCCAAATCATCTCCAACCGTGAACAATCTTTTGATCGACGGTGGAATTATCGAAGGCAAAAAAATGAAAGCTAGCCGAGGCAAGAAAGTTGAAGCAACCGAAACTCCAGTCGAAGCTCTAAAGGCGCCAGCTAAAGTCGAAGAAAAACCTCAAGCTGAAGTCGTTCCTGAAACTCCAGCCGTTGAAGTCGAAGCTACTCCTGAAGCCCCAGTTGAAAATATTGAAGCTTAAAATAATTTTTCTTGACATAAAATTAGTGGTGCTATATATTTAATGCAGACTTAATTTGCCGAAACAGTTGTTTCGGGTCGACAGATCGAGTTAAAAAATAAGAATTAATTTCAGCTATTTTGGAAAAAATATCCGAGTAGCAAAAGGAGAACTTTAAAAAAGATGGAAAAAGATCAAGAATTCTTAGAAACTATTATCAAGGCGATCGTTGGTCATCCAGGTGATGTTTCTATCGACAGAAAAGTAGACGAAATGGGCGTTTTATTAACTCTTAAAGTCCACCCAGAAGACATGGGACAAGTTATTGGACGTTCAGGTCAAACCGCACGAGCAATCAGAACTTTACTTCGAACCGTCGGAGCCAAGAACAATGCTCGCTTGAACCTCAAAAT
>JBAYNP010000027.1:0-9304 GCA_041678785.1 Patescibacteria group bacterium
AATTGATCAAAAAAGTTCAAGCCGAAGCCGGTAAAGAAAAAATGGTTTTCGATTTTCATCTTGATGACGAAATCAAAATTAAATCAGTGGCTTATCTCGAAGAAAAAGCACCTGAAGTGATGTATAATTCTCCAAAAATTCTCAAAGCTGATCGTTTGGCCGTCAAAGCCAAATTATCTGAGATGCTCAATGATTATTTAATTAGTCTTGGGATCGAAGTCGAAGCTGATCGCAAAAAATATTTGGAATTGGTCGACAAAATTGTCAAAAAAACAACTTCGAAATTTATTCTAGAAAAAAATCAACGGCTCGATGGTCGCGCGATGGATGAAATTCGTAAATTAGTTGCTGAAGTCGATCTCTTGCCACACAATCATGGTTCAAGTCTTTTCATGCGTGGTGAAACTCAAGTTCTTTCGACAGTGACCCTGGGTGCGCCTGGTGACTTCCAAATGGTAGAAACTATGGAAGACGAAGGTAAAAAAACTTATTTTCATCATTATAATTTCCCTCCATACGCGACTGGCGAAACTGGTCGTGTCGGCTCGACAGGTCGTCGAGAAATCGGTCATGGTGCCTTGGCTGAAAAGGCTTTGGTGCCAGTTCTACCGGCTAAAATTGACTTCCCTTATACTATCCGCAATGTCTCCGAAGTGCTCGGCTCAAATGGTTCATCTTCGATGGCCTCAGCTTGTGCCTCGACTTTGTCATTGATGGCTGCTGGTGTCCCACTCAAAAAACCAGTCGCGGGAATTGCGATTGGTCTAGCTTCAGAAGAAGATTCGGCTGGTAATTTCACCAAATACAAAGTCTTTACTGATCTTCAAGATGTCGAAGATGGCGATGGTGGAATGGATTTCAAAGTAACGGGAACGCGTGATGGGATTACCGCTCTCCAGATGGACACCAAAACACATGGTTTGACGGCTGAAATTATGATCGAAGCCTTTGCCCAGGCCAAAGCTGGTCGTTTGAAAATTATTGATTTAATCGAATCAGTTATTCCGACTCATCGTGCCAAATTAGCTGAATCAGCCCCATGTATTTTCACTATGAAAATTAATCCTGACAAAATTCGTGATGTCATTGGTTCGGGTGGTAAAATTATTAACGAAATCATTGCTCAAACTGGAGCTTCGATCGATATTGAAGACGATGGTTCAATCTTTATCACTGCCGAAAATGCCGAATCAGCCGACAGAGCTAAAGTTTGGATTGATAGTTTGACCAAAGAAGTCGAAGTCGGTGAAGTTTATGATGGCAAAGTTATTAAAATCATGGATTTTGGCGCTTTTATCGAAGTCTTACCAAAACAAGAAGGTTTGCTTCATGTGTCAGAAATTTCCAATACTCGAGTGGCCAATGTCTCTGATGTTTTGAAAGAAGGTGAAATGATCAAGGTTAAAGTTATCAAAAAAGATCCAGGTGGTAAGTTTAGTTTGTCAGCCAAAGCCCTGTTACCACGACCGGAATTTAAAAAAGAATAAAAATAGTTAGCTAATATTCGTTGATCACAGAACGCAGGCAATTTTGTCTGTGTTCTGTCAATTATATTGCCCCATGCTTAATTTTAACTGGAAACAATACGTTTTGAGTGGCATTTTGCTCATTTTAGTTTTTGTTTTAGGTTTACAGATCAACTACAATCGACAGGACGACACCGAAATTTTGAGTTATGTTCCCAAAGAAGCTATTTTTTTGTTGAAACTTGACCTGACGACTCAAAATAAAAATTGTTTATTGGGTCATTGGTGTTTTGTTGACGACCAAAAGAATGAATTGTTGACCTGGCTGACAGATGATCAGCGACATGCCCGAATTTTAGAAAACTTTAGCTCGGATACTAGCCAAATTCAAGACTTAGTCAATAAAATTAATAGCAAATTGTATTTGGTTGGTTTAGTTGACCAAGCAACTCAAAAAATTAAACCAGTTTTTTTGACGCCAGCCTATTCGATTAGTCCCGAAATTACTCAAGCATTACTTAAAGCGGGATTTGTAATGGGAAAACAAAATACCTGGTTAATTTTTGGAAAAGATCAAGCAAGTTTAGATTCGATTTTGTCTCAAAAGGCGAGTCAGCAAGTTTATTTTAATAATTTTAGTCCGGTCGGTCTAGATCAATTTATTTCGAAGCACAAACCGTTTCTTCAGGGATTTTTTGAGCGTCAGAATTTGACCGAATGGTTGGCTCAACAAGATAATTTAGTTTTTCAAGAATTAAATTCAAGCTTAGCCTCGGAAAAATTACCCGAAACGATAAATTTATTAGCTTGGTTTGAAAATAAAAATTTGAATTTCACGCTTATTTCGCAGGACATGTTGAGAGAGGTTGGTTTGGATGAGGCTTATGCGGATTTAAAATTTGATCCATTGTTCAAGCTTCAGCCTCAAATAATTCTCGATAAGTCAAAAAATGGCTCAGATGCTGGCTTAAATACGGCAAGTCTCTTGAATTATTTTAGTCTAGAAAAATATATTCAACCAGAACGTTTTATCTGGTTCAATTTAGTTAATCCTGAAAAAGAATTTGTGGCGGATAAAATTTTGGCTCAATCTCAGGTTTTGATTGTCCCAGCGCTCGATAAAAACAAGTTGGAATTGTTCAAAAACGAACTAAAATTAAAACTCGCCCATAAAATCCCAAGTGAACGCGACTTAATTTTGCCTGATAAAAGTGTGGCGACTGAATTGATTGCCGATCCGAGCAAGTTTGAATTTAAAACTGACAAGATGAAAGATTATCGGCTCGAATATTTATCAGAGCCAGCGGTTAATTTCGAAGTTGTTATGGCGATTGATGATACCAAAATGATTTTGGCAGACTCAAAAGAGGTTTTGAGTAATTTGATTTATAGTAATGGCGAAATAATTGATAAAATGTGGCAGAATGAAAGTTCTTCCGACAAAGCCTTCTTTAATTTTAGTAATCAGCAAAAATCTTTTTACGGTTTGGAAAATGTTTTAGTCGAAGATTTGTCGTGGGGAAATAATGTGTGGGTGAGGGGGGAGATTCGGTAGTTTTATTGCAAAAAAGCTTTATCGGGTGTAAATTAAAAGTAAAATAGTAATCAATTAATAAAAATTTTATGGAAAGCATAGAGAAAATTGTTACTCCAGAAACAAAAGAAGATTATAGTTCAAAAATCGAACTTTCGTTTTTTCGTCACGCTGAAAAAGAAAATGATAAATCAAAAGATGATATCGAAATTAGATTAACTGAAGCTGGCAAAAAACAAGCCTCGGAAAAGAGTGACACCGAAAATATTGAGCAATCAGTTGCTTTTGGAAGTCCAAGAAAAAGAACCCAAGAAACAGCCGGGTTAGTAATGGCTGGAAATCAATTAGGAATAAACGGCGATGAAACATTAGAGGAATTAAAAGAAAAACTAGACCAAAACATAAAAATTGGTAGCAAAATCGGGACAGACGAAGGTCTAAATTTTGATCTTGCAAACGCTCAGCCAGATTTTTTAAAGACAGTTGTCCAAGAATTTAAGAGTGGGAACTTTTTAAAATTTTTAATCGAAAATAGCGATGCTTTGGCAGAAGAAACTGGAGATAAAACTAGTTTGACTTATTTAAGAGGTGCTTCTGGTATTGCAAAAATCGTGGATAAATATCTAAAAATTGCTCCGCGATGGGATATTTTAGCTAATGATGATAAAAAAGAGTACACCGACACGCTAGAGAGGTTTTTGGGGACACATCAGGCTGTTAGCGAAACTTTTTTAGCCAAGGTTATAGAAAAAACCGTTGGGGCTGAAGAAAGAGATCGGTTTATTCAGGTTTTAAACAATCAAGGGTTTGGCTATACCGAAGGTTTTAATGTCGAGATTCTAAATCATGGCCAAGAAGAGCCAACAATTCATATTACATACAAAAAAGAAGGCAAAGATGGTCAAGAAGGTTTTGAATTTGATAAAACGGTGAGTGCCCAGATGATAAAGGATATGATTTTGGAGGAAAAAGCATAGATTTTAAAATTATCAAAATAAATAATTCATATGCTTACCAAACCATTTAATCAACTCGACAAACACGACGCCAATATCGCAGGTGGTAAAGGCGCTTCTCTCGGAGAAATGACTCAGGCCGGTATCCCAGTTCCTCCTGGCTTTGTGGTTTTGGCAAGCACATTTGATCGATTTATTGACGAAACAGGTTTGACAACAAAAATCGAAGCTATTTTACAAGCGACTGATACTAATAAATCAGGTGAAGTCGAAAAATCATCCGAAAAGATTCAAACCCTGATTTTATCCAAAGAAACTCCACAAGATATTAAACAAGACATTCTTCAGAATTTCAAAAAACTTAATGCAAAATTTGTCGCTGTCAGATCGTCAGCTACCTCAGAAGACTCAGCCTCAGCTGCCTGGGCTGGACAGCTCGACAGCTTTCTTAATACCACTGAAAAATCTCTATTAGACAACGTAAAAAGATGTTGGGCTTCACTCTTTACTCCGAGAGCCATCTTTTATCGATTTGAACAAAAACTAAACAAAGATAAAATCTCAGTCGCGGTCGTCGTTCAAAAGATGGTCAATAGTGAAAAATCCGGCATTGCCTTCTCGGTTCACCCCGTAACTCAAAAAGAGAATCAAATCATTATTGAAGCTGGTTTTGGTTTGGGTGAAGCGATTGTTTCTGGTTCAGTCACTCCAGATAGCTATGTTATTGATAAAAACAATCTTCAAATTTTAGATATCAATGTGAGTGAACAAACCAGAGCTTTATACAAAAAACCAGTTGGCGGAAGTGAATGGCAAGAATTAGGCACCCTCGGTGCAACCCAAGCCTTAGCAGAAAAACAGATTCTCGAACTCGCCCAATTAATTATTCAAATTGAAAAGCATTATGGCTTCCCATGTGATATTGAATGGGCCTTCGAAAACAATAAGTTCTATATTGTTCAGAGTCGACCGATTACGACGCTAGATAACAATAAAACCAAAGATAAAAAAAATAATTTTCTTGATAAAGAATGGACTAAAATTTGGACAACGGAATACACTATGTTTTCAATCTGGCTGTTCGGAAGAGAATATACTGAAAGTTGCAAAAAGGTGTTAGATTTTGGATTTGATGATATCATTTTTCTTGTCGAGGGTAACTTAGCCACAGTTTATCGTGATAATAAAAGACAAGAAGAGTTTGTGAAATTTTTAGCGGAAAAATCTTTATTAGATGTTGGTTTTAAAGACAAGTGCTTGAAGATGTGTCAAAAGCTTAATGATAAATTATTACAATACATAAACTTAGAAGAAGCCGAGGCTTTAAAATATGACAATTTTAGTAACTTTATAGAAATACATCAACAATTTATTGCCTATTTTTTGGTGGCACTCTGGTCTCCAAATGGTTTTCCGGCGATTAACGTTTCTGAAAAAATGAAGAATAAGGTTTTTAAGGAATATGAATACGCAAGAAAATTGACGGAACACACATACCCAGACATTGAGAAATATATAAAAAAACTATATTTGTATATTTCTAAAAAAGAAAAAATTGATGCAAAGCTTCTGGGTGCAATGTTACCAGAAGAACTATTGGCTTATATAAAATTCGGTAAGTTACCCGCTGCAAGTGTCTTGAAACAAAGATATGATTACGCAGTTGTTTTGTCTGATGCAAAAGAAAACAAGTTAGTTTTAGGAGAGGAGGCAAAAGCTATTGTTGAAAAAATATCCGGCATAGACACAAAAGGAATGAAAGAAATTTCTGGATCTATTGCTAATAAAGGGAACATTGTTGGAAGGGTTAGAAAAATTTTTATGGCGAAAGATATGAGTAATTTCAAAAGTGGAGAAATTTTAGTGACCACAATGACTCGTCCTGAATGGCTGCCTATTATGAAAATGGCAGCTGGATTTATTACTGATGCAGGTGGTGTTTTGAGTCATGCCGCTATTGTTTCTCGAGAATTAAACAAACCCTGTATAATTGGCACAAAAATTGCCACTCAAGTTTTAAAAGATGGTGATTTGGTTGAAGTTGATGCGGATAATGGGGTGGTTAGGATTTTAGAGGGAGAACAAAATCAAAAGGAGAAATCACTCTATGAAAAATATATGGAGAGCCTCCAAGGCAATGAATCATTTACCTTTTCTGGTCCATTTTCAAATTTATTTACTGCTTTTCCATGGGGTAATGATAAATATTACAGTAAATATTACAAAACGCCTCCATTTTCATTTTTATATATAGGAAAGGGTAGAGAGGCTACAGAAACTTTTGATAACACCAAATATAAACTATATGCCAAAGAGATTTTTCAAAACTTTATAGAGCATAAGATTACTTTAGAATCTTTAGAAAATAATTTTAATACCTTAACTAAAAAAGCAGAAATTATTTATAAGAAAAAGATTGATGATTCAATAAAAACATTCAAAGAAGCCCTTGATTTACTAATGCACTTGATAGCAGCTACTTTGTATGTTGAGCTTTTTGATAAAAATATTGTTGAAGAAATTTTAAAAAACAAAATTAATGATTTAGACTGGGAAAAGGCAACTCACCCACAATTTGAATCTTTTAAAAGTCGTTGGGATCAAAAAATTAAGAAAGCAAAAACTCTTGAAGAAGTTCAATATATATTTACTGACTATTTTTTTATAAAAGATTTAGACTACATAAAAAAAGAAGTAGAAAATATTAAATCAAAAAAAATAGAAAAAGAGCAAAGTAAACAAGTAAAAACATTAAATGCTGATTGGGCTAAATATACTCAATTAGTTATGAAGATTCGAGATTTTCGAAAAGATTCTATTCAAATGTTAAGTGTTGTCATGGCTCGATGTGCACAAGCGCTATATCCTACTGCAAAAATTGATGAAATTACAAATCTCAATGGGCTCGAAGTGATTAATGAAAATTTACCTACGATCGATGAGCTAAGAAAAAGACAAAGTGGATATGTCATGCTCATAAGGCCAGATCTCACATATGAAATTTCTTATGAACAATATGAAGAAGCAAAAAAACAGATAAGTTCAGCATCAATTCTTGGTAATGAATTAAGGGGTACGGTAGCTAGAAAAGGAAAAGTCACGGGGAAAGTAAAAATTATTTTAGATTCCGAGAGTAATAAGGATTTTAAAGTGGGTGAAATCTTGGTTACTTCCATGACTCGTCCAGAATTTGTTTTTTTGATGAAAAAATCTGCTGCTATCATAACAAATGAAGGTGGTATTTCTTGTCATGCCGCAATAATTTCTAGAGAATTAAATATTCCTTGTATAATTGGCACAAAAATTGCCACTCAGGTTTTAAAAGATGGTGATTTGGTTGAAGTTGATGCGGATAATGGAGTGGTTAGAATTTTAGAGAATAATATTGAAGGTTGTTTGGATTTTTTTGAAAAATATTTAGATAAATATAAATTTCAAGTTGAAGGTGGTAGAGCAGCTTTTTATTTATTGAATTATTTTTTAGTTAATCAATATACTGTTGAAAATAAAGAATGGCCGTTAAATGAAATTAATGTTATTTCTAATTCATTAGACCACAAAGCAAAATGGATTAGGATTCACAAGGATCAATTGGAGTATGAAAAAATATTAATTAAATTTATAAAAAATCCAGAATTAACTGGTCTGCTTTATAAATATTTAAAGAAAAATAGTGATTTTGCAATAAAAACTTTAAAAAATAAGAATTTTAAGAACGTTAGTAATAATGAATTACTAGATTTTTTTGGAGTTGTTTGTGATTGTTATTATAAAATTCTTCGACCATCAGTAATTATTCGCTTGGTTGATTTAGGTCTTATTAACAGATTTGAAAAAATTTTTGCTAACAAAAAAGATGTTGAAAATTATGCCGCTATTGTTTCAATAAACAAAAAATTAAGTTCTGCTTTATCCGAAAAGATAGAAATGCTTTCATTGGCGACAAAGATTAGTAAAACCAAAAGCATTAATAGTAAATATATTTCTAGTGGGCTTTCTAAAATTATTGAAAAGTATTGTTTTTCTGAATTAGGTTACTATAACGAAAAAGTAAAAACAAAAGAAGATTATTTTATTAAGTTATTAGATTTCTCTAAAAATAATCCCAAGCTTCAACTAAAAAAAATTAAAGATGAACAAAAAGAAGCCTTAAAAAAATATTCAGAATTACTTAAAAAACTAAATAATAAAGATAAGGTGGCCGTTGGCATAGCCTCTGAATTGGCTTATATAAAAGACCAATATAAGTTATTAATGAATAAGGCACTTTATTTTTCAGAGCCATTATTTTTAGAAATTGCCAAAAGAACAAACAAAACCGTTAATTATATAAAAGACTTATCGCCAGATGAAATAAAAGACTTACTCGATAGAAAAGATGTTGACGAAGAATTTATAACCAAGAGAGCTAATAACCACGTGTTAGTTACTTTTAAAAAGAAATTATATGTGTTAACTGATGGGGATGCTGATAAATTTAGACTAGCATATCTTGAAAATGATAAAGCAAAAAGAGAATTGTTTGGAAGAACCGTTTTTCCTGGACATATATTGGGAACGGTTAAAGTAATTCTTGAACAGAAAGATTTTGCAAAAATGAAAGAAGGCGACATTTTAGTGGTTATGACAACTAGTCCTGATTTTACATTGATTATGAAAAAAGCCAAAGCTATAGTTGCTGAAGAAGGTGGATTAACTTCTCACACCGCAATTGTTAGTAGAGAGATGAAAATTCCAGCAATAGTTGGTGTACATCATGCTACTGCGATACTTCATGATGGCGATTTAGTTGAAGTTGATGCCGATAATGGGGTGGTTAGGATTTTGGAGAGTAAGGATGGAAATGAATTGAATACGACAATAAATAACAAAGAAGCTGGAGCGCAAGGGGAAAATAAAAAAACGAATTATGCCCACCACAAAATTGTTATGAATTTGTTTCATTCATGTGGTTTTATGAAAGCCTTTCAAAAAAAATACGAATCACGATTTTTATTAACCGAAGTAACTGTTAAGTGGGTTAAATTTCATCCAGAACTCTCAGAATCAATTCTCGATCAAAATGGTGACGGAGGAGAGTTTTTACTAAAAAAAATTATTTCTGGTGAAGTAAAATTTCGAGATTTTTTCTATAATAAATCACTAGAAGTAATTAAGCTAGCTGAAAAACTAGATAAACTTAGCTATGATAATTTAAAATTTGGCAAAAAAATAGTATTAGATCAATTTTATCAGAGTTATACAGATGTTATTTCTATGATGTATGCTATTGGCTATGTCTTAGACCCAGTTTTTGACACTTATATAGCAGAGAACAAAATTATTTTAAAAAACAGCGAGCATATTAG
>JBAYNP010000028.1:0-9288 GCA_041678785.1 Patescibacteria group bacterium
AGTGTTGATTTAAAAAAAAATTTATTGAACGCACTAAACTTATTTTCAAAGTTTATTTTTACAAAAACATCCTCGGAAGGAGAGGGATTTCTCTCTTCATTCCAGATTACTGGGATTCCGTTCGAAATGACATTGTGTGTTCGAGTGATCTTTTCCAAAAGCATCATTATGTCTTCCAGAAAGGGATTCTTCCCTGCCTGCCAGCAGGCAGGGACTCCGTCCTGATTACAGGACTACGCTCAGAATGGCATCTATTTTGTTGGGTTTACTGCAAGGCTAGTTTTGATTAAAACATCTTTGGAGTAATTTTAAAAACAAACTTAAAAAAATTCCATTGTAAATAAAAAAGTGTTATAATAAATACATATAAAAAATAACTTTATCTTATGGCCAAGATAACGAAAATAAAAAAAGAATTTAAGGGTCGTTATTTAATCCTCGGAATTTTAACGGCTTTTTTCAGTGTGATTGGAGCTTTTGGTTTGAGCGTGGTTTTCGCCTGGACTAGTCCAAGTGAGCCACCAACGGGTAGTATGCCACCTGGACCAGTGTGGTTGCAGACAGTGACAAATACTTTTCAAGATGGTGCTGCTATCATACAAAAAATAGCTTTGGGTGGTTATGCTTTGGATGCTACTGGTTTAAAACTAACAACCCCAAGTGCTTTTATTAAAGATTTATATTTAGGTAATTTGGGAAAAATCTATGACAAGGATGACGAATTTGGTACTATTGGTCAAATTTTATCTTCGACAGGAACTGGATTGAATTGGATAGATGCTTCAACTAGTCCAACATATACTGCTGGCACAGGTATTAATATTGCTGGAACAGTTATTTCTAATACTGGCGATTTATCAACTACAAATGAAATTCAAAATATTATAATAAATAAAGGCTTGCAGAGAGATGGATCATATAATTTTGGTTTACAAAACTGTGCGACCGATCAGATATTAAAATATAATTCATCGGGACAATGGGTTTGTGTGACTGATGCTGGCGGAACGACATTACCGAGTGGGACCAATGGCCAAACTTTACGTCACGATGGCACAAATTGGGTGGCCAATTCTTTATTGTATAATAATGGAACAAATATTGGCATTGGGACGACTTCACCAGACACTCAATTAAGTATTTATAATGCTTCTTCTGGTCCGATCATTGATCTTCGGGGGTCTGATTCAAATTATCGTGGTTTGAAAATATCTAGCACTGCCGATAATCTCGAAAAATGGTTTATAGGTAGTAATAGTTCTAATAACTTTGTGATTCGTCGCAACGACGGGGTTGATGATATTATAATGAGTCCATCTGGTGATCAGGTTCAAATGAAATTAAATAAAACAGCTTCTGGATTATTGACCGCTTTCACTAGTCCTGGTTTATCAATTGGCGATAGTAGTACGGCAAATCAATTGTGTTTGAATGGGCAGTGTATTGATAGTTTGTCTAATATTCTTAGGCCTAGTCATATGGCTTGTGTTGGTAATTCATGTATTCCTGTATCAGGAGATGGTATAAATGGATGTTATTCAGATGTGTATTGTGGAGCTACTCTTACTGATGGCAATATGTGTGGTGAAAATCATTGTAAATTGGTTTTTGTTTCATCTGTGGGTGTAACTGGTAATATTGGAGGAGTGGCTAATGCAGATGAATTATGTAATTCTTGGGCAGCCACAGCTAGTCGATCAGGTACATATGTTGCTTGGTTGTCTGATAGCACAACAAGTGCTGCTGAAAGACTTTATAATTCTTCTACAGCAAATATTCCGTATTATTTAGTAGATAAGGCCACAAAAATAGCAGACGATTGGATTGATTTGACTGATGGATCTTTATATAATCCAATAAATTTAACTGAATATGGTGGTTATCTACAAAGATTAGTTTTTACTAGTACAAATTTTAATGGACTTTCTATAGTAGGTAATAATAATAATTGTAATTCTTGGACAGATAGTGGTTTATTTACGACCGCTCTTTCTGGAGATTCGTCTGTTGCTAATTCCTCATGGACAAATTATAGTTCTAATTCTATAAGAGGTTGCACAGATTACAGAGACACTAGTTCGCATACTCATTCACTTTATTGTTTTGAACGATAATGTTAATGTCATTTTTTTTCCTCAAAAAATCCCTCCTCATTTTCACCCTGATTCTTTTGGGATTTTTAGGTGTGAGTAAAGAGGTGGGGGCGGTATGTACTACTCATAATGTTTATGGCTGGTGCTGGAATCCATATATCGGTTGGATATCTTTGAATTGTGATCAGGAATTTGATCTTGGTTCTGGTGTTGATTATGGGATTGATGTTTCTAGTTCAAATGTTGTTACTGGCTATGCTTGGAGTGGTTGGGGAACAACAGGCTATTGGATTTGTTTTGGGGATACTTGTACGGGGACTAGACCAGAAAGTGGGTCAGAATCTGCCACATACTCTAGTGGTATTAATGGAAATGTGTCTGGTTGGGCGAAGTTTTTGGCTTGGGGTGATGGGGGTAATGAGGGATGGATCAAATTAGATGGGACAGCCTCTAACCATAAACTCGAATTATCTCATTGGTTTTCTAGCGGACCAAGTCCTTTTGATTATTATGTAGTAAGGGGATATTTAAATGGTTTAAATATGAGCGAAAGTAGCTATTCTTGGAATGATAAAATTGGCTGGATTAAATGGTATTCGGTGTGTGGCGATGTTGATGGGGATACTTATGGTGTGGCTTTGACTGGCTGGGGAATCAGCGATGATAATATTTGCGGAAATGATTGTGTCGATTCGTCAGCTGATTGTACTTCTGAACGCTATAGTGGTGTGGATGGTTTGGCTTATTGTCAGGCACACCCAGAGAGTATACACCCCGATTTATCAGAAAATTGTTATGATTTGGTTGATAATAATTGCAATGGACTGATTGATTGTGATGACGATGATTGTGGTGGAGAATTAATTTTTTCTGGCATGGGCGGTTTTAATATTAATGATGATGAATGTGGTAAAATTATAATCGGATGGGGTTCCGTCGGTGTTACGGGTGGTTGTTATGACATTGGGGGAATTGTTGGTGCGGCTCAGTATAATATTTATAGGAGTTTTGATCCTTATAGTTGTGAATGTGGTGTTGGAAGTCCAAGCGATTGTTCTGGTTGTACCTTGGTAAAAGAAAAATTTGATTGTGCTACTAGTAGTTGTAGCTATGAAGATAATAGTGTTATTCCGAGAATAGGTTATTATTATTGGGTAGCTCCAATTGTTGGAATTGATACAACCGGAGATGGGATTGTTGATTCCGAAGAAGAAGGTAATCCAGAGATGGTTAATAGCAGTCTTGCTGATCAGGCGATAACTATTTGCTATCCTGGTTCGGAGTGGGGGGAGGATTAAAATAAGAATTTATTTATTGTCTTGAACTATGATTAAGCTGATTAACTGATGGACTATGATTTTAATTTACAAGAATGGCGGGTATAAATAATTTTGTTGATATAAAATATAAATATTCTGAAACAACATCAAAAATTATTGGTTCGGCGATTGAAGTGCATAAAATATTAGGCAATGGATTCCAAGAAGTTGTTTATCAACGAGCTTTGGCGATCGAAATGAAAAAACGAGAATTACTTTTTGAGCGTGAATTAGAAATGGAACTTTTGTATAAGGGTTTTGATATCGGCACCAGAAGGGTCGATTTTTTTATTGAGAACAAAATAATGCTAGAAATTAAGGCTGTGATTAAGCTTGAAGATGTGCATTTGGCTCAAGCAATAAATTACTTAGAAGCATATGATCTAGAGATTGGTTTGTTAATCAATTTTGGATCAAAAAGTTTAGAAATTAAGAGGTTAATGAAAAGACTGAAATCATAGTTATCATCTAAATCAGTTTAATCATAGTTCAAGAAATTATTTCAAGAAACTGTTTAAATTTGCTATAATATCCCTATGACAAAACCCGAAGCTCAAAAGCGAGTCGAGAAGTTGCGCGAGGTGATCAATCACCATCGCTATCAATATCACGTGCTAGATGTTTCAGAAATTCCTGATAGTGCTTTTGACGTCTTAAAAAATGAACTCGAAGAGCTTGAATTTCAGTTTCCCGATTTGGTAACACCAGATTCGCCGACTCAACGTGTCGGTGGGGAGCCGTTGGACAAGTTCAAAAAAGTGGTTCATAGCGAGCCGATGTTGTCGATCAACGATGCTTTTGGTGAGCAAGAAATTCGTGATTGGCAGAAGCGGATTCAGAAATTAGTGCCTGATGAAAAGCTGGATTATTATTGTGAAATGAAGCTCGACGGTTTAGCAATCGCTTTGATATATCGTGCTGGTGTTTTATTTCAAGCAGCAACTCGTGGTGATGGCAAAATTGGTGAGGATGTGACTCAAAATATCAAAACCATCCAAAGTATTCCCTTGCGTTTGAGAATTCCGAGTCAGCGTGAATTGGTTGGGATTGGATTAAACACTAAACAAATTGAAAAAGTTTTGTCTTTGGCTGAAAAAGGTGAAATGGAATTTCGAGGTGAAGCCCTGATGCTTAAAAAAACACTCGCCAAATTAAATCAAAAACTTGCCAAAAATGGCGACCAGCTTTTGGCGAATCCACGCAATGCGGCGGCGGGCTCGATTCGCCAACTTGATCCAAAAATAGCAGCCTCACGCGAATTGGATTTTTATGTTTATAAAATTGTCAGTGATTTCGGTCAAATTCGACACGAACAGGAACATCAACTGGCCCGACTTTTGGGTTTTAAAATTGTGCCAGAAAATAGATTTTGCAAAGATTTGGAAGCGGTGATTAAATTTCATCACGAACGTGAAAAGGCTCGCGACAAAATGCCATATGAATGCGATGGAGTGGTGGTAGCCGTCGATCGAGTTGATTTACAAAATGAATTGGGAGCGGTCGGCAAATCTCCACGTTGGATGCAGGCTTACAAATTTGCCCCACCAGAAGCGACGACAGTGGTCGAAAATATCAAAGTTCAAATCGGTCGGACGGGAAAATTGACCCCAGTGGCGGTTTTGCGACCAGTTGAGTTAGCCGGGGTGACGGTTTCGCATGCGACTTTACACAACCAAGACGAAATTGATCGCTTGGATATTCGGATTGGTGATACCGTGATTGTCGGGCGGGCAGGGGATGTAATTCCTGATGTCAAAAAAGTGATCACAGAAATGCGAACTGGCAACGAGAAAAAGTTTAGAATTCCAACCAAATGTCCGATGTGTGAGGGTGAGATTATAAAAAAAGAAGGCGAGGTTGATTATTATTGTGCCAACAAAAAATGTTTTGCGATTCGTCGATGCGAGCTGTATCATTTTGTGTCCAAAAAAGCGTTTAATATTGAAGGCTTGGGACCAAAAATTATTGATCAGCTGATGGATGAAGGACTAATTCGTGATTCGGCTGATATTTTCGAACTAAAAATTGGCGATGTGATTGGTCTGGATCGCTTTGCTCAGAAGTCAGCCCAGAATCTAATTGAATCAATCAAATCCAAAAAAGAAGTTGATTTAGCAAGATTTGTTTATGCGCTAGGAATTCGTCATGTCGGTGAAGAAAATGCGATTTTATTAGCTCAAAATTTTGGGAGCTTAGAAAAAATTGCCGAGACTGATTTTGAAACCTTGGAAAAAATTGGCGATATCGGTGGAGTAATTGCTCAGAGCGTCGTCGATTGGTTTAAAGACAAAAAAAATCTGGATTTGATCGAACGGATGCGAAAAAATGGCGTTAAAATCAAAAATTTTAAAACCAAAGATAAGGCGAGTCAAAAACTTTTAGGTCAAAGCTTTGTACTGACAGGGACACTCGAATCCTTGACGCGTGACGAGGCACAAGCTAAAATAAGAGCACTTGGCGGAGATGTCGTTTCGGCGGTCAGCTCGAAAACCAGCTATGTGGTGGTCGGCGAAAATCCGGGCTCAAAATACGACAAAGCCCAAGAACTAAACATCAAAATTCTAAACGAAGCTGAATTTAAAAAAATAATCTCATGAAAATAGATAAATCACAAATCGATCATTTGGCGAAATTGTCTCGCTTGGAATTAAGCGTCAAAGACCAAACAAAATTTGTCAAAAATTTGAACGATATTTTGGGTTATGTCGAACAATTAAACCAAGTTGATACCAAGGAAATTACCACGACAACTCAAATTGCTGGCCTAAAAAATGTTTGGCGGGACGATGTTGTCGAACCAACCGACGAAACCAGCAAAAACGAAATCAAAAATAATATTCCAGCGATGGAAGATGATTATCTTAAAGTAAAAAGAGTTTTATGAAATTGAATGAACTTACAATTGATCAGGCTCATCAAGGTTTGGTTGCCAAAGATTTTAGTGCAGTCGAATTGACTCAGGCGTGTTTAAATTGTATCGAAAAAACCGATTCAAAAATTAACGCCTTTCTCAGTCTTGATTCAAAAAACGCTTTAGAGCAAGCAGTCGTTGTTGATCAGCGAATTTCAGCCAACAAAAAAATTGAAATTTTGGAAGGGATTCCTTTGGCGATCAAGGATAATATTTGTATCGAAAAAACCAAGACAACCGCTGGTTCAAAAATGCTCGAAAATTATCTGGCACCATATAGTGCGACAGTGTTTAATAAGCTTCATGAGCAGGGTGTCGTCGTTCTCGGTAAGACGAATATGGATGAATTTGCGATGGGTTCTTCGACAGAAACTTCGGCTTTTGGTCCGACCAAAAATCCTCATGATTTGAAGTGTTCTCCCGGTGGTTCTTCGGGTGGTTCGGCAGCAGCGGTGGCGTCTGGAATGGCTCTAGGCGCGCTAGGCTCGGATACAGGCGGTTCAATTCGCCAACCAGCATCATTCTGCGGTTTGGTCGGTTTCAAGCCGACATACGGTCGAGTTTCGCGCTATGGGCTCTTGGCGATGGCGTCATCCTTGGATCAAATTGGACCATTGGGAAAAACGGTCAATGATGTCCGTCAAATTTTCAAAGTAATCGAAGGTCGCGACGACAAGGACGCTACTACGATCAATTTGGATAATTTTAAAACTAAAACCAAAAAAAATCTTCGCATCGGTTTACTTAAAGAATCTTTGGGACAAGGCTTGGATCCAAAAATTGAAACCGAAATTAGAAAAATTATCCAAAAATTAAATGGACTGGGGATCGAAGTCGAAGAGGTGAGCGTGCCTGAAATTGACAAGTCTTTGGCGTGTTATTATGTCATTATGCCAGCTGAAGTTAGCTCGAATTTATCACGTTATGACGGGGTGCGTTTTGGTGATCAAAAAATTGCTGCTAAAAATCTCGAAGAATATTATATCAAAACTCGCAGTGCGGGATTTGGTGATGAAGTCAAACGTCGAATTATGCTCGGAACCTTTGTTTTGTCGGCGGGTTATTGCGATGCTTATTATCGCCAGGCCCAAAAAGTGCGTCAGGTGATCAAAAATAATTTTGACCAGGTTTTTCAAGCTTTTGATTTTATAATCAGTCCGACGACACCGACGCCAGCTTTCAAGCTTGGTGAAAAAGTTGATGATCCGCTAGCGATGTATCTTTCAGATATTTATACTGCCCCAGCCAATTTGGCGGGCTTGCCAGCAATTTCTTTACCAATCGGTAAAATCGGTAAATTGCCAATCGGTTTGCAGATTATGGGACCACAGATGAGTGATTACGAAGTCTTAAATTTTGCTGAAATAATCGAGAAAATATAATGAGTTTTGAGTTGGGTAATTTAGTCATTCAAATTCAATGGAAAACGGTTGTGATCGTGGTTCTTTTGTTTTGTGTACCTTTGTGGATTATTTATCGCCCAGATTTAAAAATTAAAAAAAGATTTAATAAAGTTTTAGGTATTAGTCGAGATAATAAAATTTATTTTGATACAAAAAATAATCGAATTAAGTGGGCCAGAATTAAAAACTTAATTGATCCGACTAGCCCAGAAAGTTGGCGACAGGTAATGAAAGAAGTCGATAAAATTTTTCGAGAAATCTTTCAAAAATTAGAACCAAATTTGTCAGACGAAAATCAATGTTTAGAAATTCTGTGTCAAAAAGACACCAATTGGCTTAATGTCAAAGAAGCGATAGTGATTAAAAATATGATTTTAAACGGCCAATTAAATATGATTCACCAAACACAAGTTGATTTGGCTTTGGAAAAGTTTGAGAAAATTTTGAAAGAGGTGGAGTTTATTTAATTAAAACAGCAGTTAAATTACGTGATATGTATTTGAAAGCGCGATTGGCCAATCGCGCTTTCAGCCACGATTTGTGGTTTTCTTAAATAAATTAAATTTAGTCGAGTAATGTTAATCGGTTTTGAAAGCGACAATGATTATTGTCGCTTTCAAAACCTAGCTAGTCTTATCGATATTTGTACGTATTTAAAGTCTTGCACAGAGATTGACTTCTGTCAGCTTTTGGCTTAAAATTATAGCTAATTAATAATTAATTTAAATAAAAAGTATGAGAATTTTTAGTAAAAAAGAAGAAGGTTTTTTTGGTGGGGCCTCAGCCAAAAATGTTTTTGTTATGGGTCTTGTCGTGGGCATAGCCATTATTGTGCTTGTTGGTGCAATTTTATTGACAACCACAGCCTCAAAACCAATGAACCTTGCTGGTGATATTGGCAAAACAGCTGAAACTGCTAAAAAGACAACAGACAAAGTTGATGCCGCCGATGATACTGTAACTAGTTATCCAAAAACTGATACTCCTGTAGTTAAATTTTTTGTGATGGCTTTCTGCCCTTATGGACAACAGGCTGAAGCTGGTGTTATTCCAGCCGCCCGTTTATTGGGTGCCAAGGCTAATTTCGAACCTCACTATGTTATTTATAGTAATTATCAAGGTGGTGGTCCAGAATATTGTCTTGATGCTGATAGTAAATATTGCTCAATGCACGGGATTAACGAAGTCAACGAAGATGTTCGCCAAATGTGTATTTGGAGAGATCAACAAGATAAATGGTTGAGTTATGTTGAAAAAATTAATTCAACTTGTAAATTAGCTGATATTGAAGACTGTTGGAGTGGTGTTGCCGAAGAAGTCGGCATTGATACTGAAGCTGTTAAAACTTGTTTTACTAATGATGCGGAAACTCTTTTAGCTAATGAAGTTGCTTTAAATACTCAATATAAAGTCAGTGGCTCGCCTCAAATTTTTGTAAATGACACCGCTTATGAAGGTGGTCGTGATGCCGAAAGTTTTAAACAAGCTACTTGTTCAGCTTTCAATACTACTCCAGAAGAATGTTCTCAGAATTTGAGTACTGAAGGTGCAGCTGCTTCTGG
>JBAYNP010000029.1:0-8938 GCA_041678785.1 Patescibacteria group bacterium
AAGTCGTGCAGTATTGTTTTTCCTAGTAATTTCATGTTTATTAATAATTACACTATAATATGTTCCCATACTGGTAATACTATACTATGTATTAAAATAAGTCAATGTTTGCTCTTTATAGATAAAGCAGTTTGCATATTATTAATACTATTTAATTATGCATTTTTAAAACAAAAAATCACACTCACTGCTCGGGGATAGGGAATCCCTGCATGCGCAGGCATGGAACCCCAGACAGGACCAGAACCTGTTGTCCTACCCGCCCGCAACGCTTCGCTACGCTTGCGTAGCGATGCGGGCGGGCCGTTAGACTTTTAATATGAATAATATCCAAAGCTCGGGGACAGGGAATCGAACCCCGATTGACAGGACCAGAACCTGTTGTCCTACCGTTAGACGATCCCCGAGCTTTAAATACTATTTCTACCCCACCACTTCCCCACCAAAAGCTTCTAATAAACTATTCATTTCCGGCGTTGGTTTTTCGACTGGCTTTGTTTCAATCTTTGGACTGATTTTCAGATTTACCTGATTTTTTTCTCCCAATTCCGGACTGATTCTGATTTTACAATTCAAAACCTCAAAAAGCACGTCTTCAACCAACTTACTATTACCGATTTCTTTGATTTTGTCAATATAGAATTTGTAGGGAAAAGAAATTTTGAGACACTTGTTTTCCAAGCCATTGACCGTGCAGACTTCCATCATCGCTACGAGCGAATGATTTTTGGCACCGATTTTTCGCAAAATTTCGACCCATTTGGCTTTGATTTCATACATCGAAATTTTGGATTCTACATGGTCCCTGAGCTCAGTCGAAGGGTTACCGTTTTCCTCAGCAGGAGCTACTAAATTTTCTGGTTCAATTTCTTCTTTTTTTTCTTCGACAACTTCTTCAACTACTTTTTCTGACTCAACTTCTGGTGCTATTTTTTTAGTCTCAACTATTTCTTCAACGCTTGTCCCTGATTTTGGCAAATCATCCGCATCATCAGATTTTTTAATTTCTTCATTTTTACTTTCACTAACTTTCAACACCGCCACTTCGAGTGGGATCTGGGTCAACAAAAAATTATTCAATTCGCTTTTGGCTTGATTGAAAGTCTCAATCATTAAAACCAATTGCGCATTCGAAACTTGCTTGGATAATTCGTGAGCTTTTTTTTCGAGTGACTTTTCGAGTTGCCAATCGAGCTCACCAAGCCCCGCCTTGACCATCACGAATTTGTGAAACATTTTGATTACATTTTCAGTAAAGGTCTTCAAATCGATACCATCTTCGACTAATTTGTTAATTAGTTTCAAAGCTTTTTTAATTTCATTAGCAATCAAGGCTTCGATAAATTGAATGACTAAATCAAAATTTGACGCTGGCAAAATCAACTCGAGCTGTTCGAGTCCGATTTTCTTTTTGTCATCAGCCAACGGCAAAACTTGAGACAACAAACTCTCGGCATCACGTGGATGCCCTTCGGAATGATAGGCAATATTTTGCAAAACTTCTTTGTCAATTTTATAACCTTCGCTTTTAGAAATTTTTTCTAAACGCTCGACAATATCTTTAAAATCGATTTTTTTAAATTCGAATCGCTGACAACGCGAAATAATCGTATCCGGAATTTTGTGAATTTCGGTCGTCGCTAAAATAAAAATGATGTAAGCTGGTGGTTCTTCTAAAGTTTTTAACAAGGCGTTAAAAGCTTCGCGACTCAACATGTGAACTTCATCGATAATAAAAACTTTGAACTTGGCAACGGCTGGAGCAAAACGAGTCCGTTCACGCAATTCTTTAATTTCATCGATCCCACGATTGGAGGCAGCGTCAACTTCGATCACATCGACGCTTTTGTTTTTGGCGATTTCAAGACAGGAATTACACTTGCCACAAGGCTCACTTTCACCATCCTGGCGATTCTGACAATTGGCTGATTTGGCAATCAAGCGCGCCAAAGTGGTTTTACCGACACCCCGTGGGCCAGAAAATAAATAAGCATGAGCTATTTTGTTATTTTTGATCTCGTTTTGGATGGTTTGTTTAACAAAATCCTGCCCAATTACTTGGTCGAAGCTGTCTGGTCGATATTTGCGATAGAGACTGACTGACATGGGAGTTGAATTATCTAATGCATCAATTTTAGCTTAAAAAAAACAAAAAAGCAACTTGGCTAGAAGTCGCTTTTTTTATGAAAAATTTTTATAAATCCAAGAAATTTTGGTCGTCATCAAGACGATAATCTTTGACTGCTTTGATACCTTGATCATTCATCGCTTGGTCAACGGCTTCGTCAGCAGTTTGACCGGGACCTTTTTTGATAATATTTTCAATTGCCGCCCAACCGCTTTTTTTATTTTGAGGAATGACAATAATCACATCATCACCGACCGCCCCTTTGAAATAAGTTACACTCGCCAAAAGCACTTGATAAATCTTGCCGTCAGCCATCGCAAAAAATTCTGAGGTGTCTTCGTCCTGGATCAACGTCCCGCGTAAACGCGTTCGGGCATGGGGGCCAATTTGTTTGTAGACGATTTTGCCGTCAGATTGGATAGTGAGTTTCAAAATATCGCCTTCAATCAATTTTGACTTCGAGGCATAATTTTCTGGTACACTATATTTCTCGCCATCAGGACCGATCATTTGGACGCCATCAAAGACGCCTTCAATAATCTTGTCATCACCATCATCCATCGATTTGCCAACTTTTTTGGCAATGCGTTCGAGACTGTCGACTTGTTGTTTGGAAACTTGATGATCGCCTTCGATTAAGTTCAAAGCGTTATCAATTTCTTGACGCAGCTTTTCGAACTTGGCTTTTAGTAATTCAATTTTATCGTTTTCTTCGATGTGCATTTTGTTTTAATTTTTGATTTTATTTTTTATTTTTGATCGACAAGCGCAATCAAATAACAAACCATACTATTCAGTTTGTCTACTTGCTAAGAATTCTACCAGATTTTTGTCATGATGTAAATCATTATAATTCGGCAAGTCTTTGACGCTTTGAACTCCGAGATATTCTAGGAAATCAAAACTTATTTGATAGTAAGCTTCACCACCCTGATCTTTGCCATTTTTTTCGATTAAACCCTTGATCAATAAGTTACGCAAAATCATCGTACAGCTGACTCCCCTGATTTGCTCGAGCTCGAATTGAGTGATTGGTCCGCGATAAGCGATTACCGTCAGAGTTTCCAAAGACGCCGGCGTCAATTCACTAGTACGTTCATCTCGAATCAATTCTTGGACAATTTCGCTATTGTCGGGATTGGTGGCTAATTTATATTTGCCATTATTTTCGAGTAAAATTATTCCGCGAGATTTTTCACTTTCTAGGTTTAACATTTCTGACAAAACCTGCTCGACTTCAACCATTTTTTCACCAGTCCATTTGGCAATTTCTTTAGCATTCAATTCTTTAGCGGAGACAAAAAGTAAACTTTCAATTTTTGATTTTAAATTAACTGACATAATTATTTTATTTTAGCGATTTCGATTTCGGCAAATAATTCTTCTTGGACGAGATGAATTGAATTTTGTTTTGATAATTCCAAAACGGCCAAAAAAGTGACAATGATTTCTGAAGGATCTTTTTTGTCAGACAAGAGCGAGCTAAATCTAGTTTTTGTCTGGCGCAAAATATAATCTCTGACCTCACTAATCCGTTCTTTCAAAGAAATAATTCTCTGAATCGTTTTCTGAGGCAATTTATTCATTGGAATAATTCCCGACAAAACTCGCGAAAACGCCACTCCCAAATCTGAGATTTTAAAATTTTGGGGTGGATAAAATCCAACAACTGATTCCTGATGTGCTTGTGAATAGCTAAATCTTTGTTGTTTGATAATTTTTATAATTTGCTTACTGGCGTCGAGATATTCTTTGTAAATCTTAAGCTGTTTTTCAAGATCATCCAGCTCTTCATCTTCTTCGTCGCTCATCGTCGGCACTAACAAACGTGATTTGAGATAAATCAATTTCGAACCGATCCATAAAAAATCTGCTAATTCGTCAGGATCAATTTCGCTTTCATGAGCCTCTAAATATGTCAGATATTGATCGGCAATTTTTGCCAACGAAATTTGGCTAATATTAAGTTCTTTGTCTTGAATTAATTTCAGCAATAATTCCAAAGGACCATTAAATTGTTCCAGTTCAACTTGATACATTATTTTTTGCGTTTGGGAATAACTTTTTTAACCGTCTTTTTGACCGAAGTTCCTTTGACATTTTTCAAAGCTGACCTTTTGACCGGTTTGGTAATTTTTGGTTTAACAAAAACTTTAGCTTTAGAAAAATCGCCTTTGACTGGTTTTTCAAGCTCGATAAAATCTTTGACTTTCATTTTGATTGATTCGGTATAACTTCCTGGCTGGAAAAAAGCTTCTTTAAGTTTAGCAACTTTACTATCAACATAAACTATGGTTTTTTGTAAAACCGAGCCAAATGGGTGAACGGCACCAGGTTTTATTTTAAAAACCTTGACCATCTCGTCTTCACCAACAATTTTTAGATCTTTAGATTTGAGAAGTTTCTTAAATTTAGCAATGTCCAAATTGGCATCAGCTGGCAAAATTGCTAATACATAATTCTTGTCAGCTTTAATAACCAAAGTTTTAGTAATTTCTTTAATTTTAGCTCCCAAAGTTTGCGCTAAATCAAACGCGGTAAAAACAACTTTGTGTTTAATAATTTCATAGTCAACTTTTGCTTCATCGAGTATTTTCAAAAGCTTGGGGGAAATGACAACTTTTGGAACTTTGGTTTTTGGTTTCTTAGATTTTAAATTTGTCTTTTTGACCATTTTTTTCGGTCCCTGAGCTTGTCGAAGGGTTTGTGTTTTTTTGACTGGCATATTTTTATCTTTGATTTATAACTTTAAAATTAAATAAGCGACTTGCTATTGATGTTATTTTTTTTCTAGCTTATTATCTTCTCCTAAAATATGCTTTTTGAAAAAGTTTTTTTCAAAAATCATAATCAACAACGCAGCAATACTATGTACTATGGGTAATAAAATAATTCCAATCGCTTTGCAAGTTGACCAAAAATTATATTTTAATGCAACAAAAATACTATCCCAAAATTCTTTAAAACTAGAATGAATAATTTCTTTTGTTGGAAAATAATATACATAAAAAATCAAAACTAAACCCCAAAGAATTACGAAAAAAATCCATTGTAAAGCTTGAATAAGATTTTTTATACTCTGACTATCAACTACACTCTTAATTACAGCTGCACAAATAAGACACCAAATAAATGGATTAAATAATAAAGCAAAAATTGATAAAATTAAGGCTAATAAAAACACCTCAAAAACTTTAAATGTTCCTACTGTTTGTTTAACCCCAACTTTATCATTATTGTCTGCTCGCTGCGGAAAATAATCTTCGGTCATATCTTCGTACTTTACCGTCCCTTGCATGGCTGTTACAAAATATTTACCCAATATTTTTTTAGGTTCAGTCCACGGATTACCTTCACTGTCTACAGCTAATTTTTTTATTTCTTTTTTACTAATTTCATTAGCATAGATAGTTTTTAAATTTGACAATTCGACTTTATTATCAGAAATTACATATAGAGTTATACTTAATCCATCAGCATACTTAGTGGATAAATTAGTATTGGTTTTAGTAGATATCCTATGACTACTAATATAAAATTCATCTGGAGTACATTCAGGACTACAGGCACCAAAAAATCCATCACACGTAAAATTTCTAACACACGACGGATGTGTTTCAAAAAAAGCATTAATCTTTCCTTCATCAAATTCCGATAAAGCATCAAGACAAACTGCATTAGGCTCACCTCGACAACCATTCCAATTACTTCTTAAATTTTGATCTTGGGTAGCAATTACATCGGTTGTAGAAACTGCTTTTTGATTATTTTCTCCCATTGCTGTCAAACGCATTGGATAAACCATATTAGGAGTTTTAAATTTCATCTGAATTGGAGTTGCTTTACCAGATTTTAATTTGGCATCAACTACACCGTTGTCCAAATTTTCTTGGCTAATTTTCATCGCCACAAAATACCATTTATTACTGATGTAATTTTCTAAAAGATAATCGTATTGTTCTGGAAAATTATAACCATTATCTCTAAGCCAATTAGAAAGTGCGGTACGATCAGTTGCTGAAAGTATCACCACATCATAATAATCAATAGTTTTAGTTTCAACTACCGTAACTTCAGATTTGATTGAATTAGCATAATTAGATACTGGTAGGCCATCTATTTCATCATAATTAGGGGTACTGGCCATTTTTTTTAAACTATCAAAAAGCTTGTGTGAAACTTGACTAACTTCTGGACGATTTGGTACTGGGACTACCCAAGCAAAATCTTTAGCATCACCTTCAAAACCCATTGTAACCGCTAAAGTTTCAATGCCTTTTTCATAAAAAATCACTGCCTGCTGATCAGTTTCTCTTATTGTACTTGCTGATGATGGAAAAACCATCCCGTCGGCCAAAGCAATACTTGGAATTAAAATTGATGTCCCCACCAAAGCTAGAAAAAGATTTTTAAGTTTGATTAACATTTTTTTATTTTAATTTTTATTAAAGTAATTTAATTTTATTAATCTCAATCTCAAAACTATAACCCAGATATTGAGCGGCTTTGCGACAATAAGACATTCTTTCGGTAAAGATTTCAAAATATTCCATAATTGGCACAAAGTCAGTATCAATTTCTAAAATCAATTTGATAGCTTTCTTTTTTGAATCAACTTTTAAATCACTTTTGGTGGTCGCATAATTGACGCGATCATGAATATCGCGACTAATTTCTTTTTTATCTTTGACTAAAACTCGATCACGACTAATGTCTGACTTATCCGCAATTACCACCAATGCCGAAAGATCACTCGAAAACTTCATCTCATCTTTGTCGTGATTTGAAATCGCTTGCATGACTGCGGCCACGTCTTTAATATCGTATATGTCTATATAAATTTGACCAAAAAGAAGTGCTCCCCAATAATGATGCTCGGTGCGTCCCATAAAATTACCCATATCGTGACAATAACCAGCGATGGCACACAATTCGACCTGATGTTTTTCAAGACCGATTTCTGTGGCTAATTTTTCTGCTCGAGTTGAAACCAAACCGCAATGACGACGACCATGCTCAGTATAACCTTCGACTTTCAAGACTCGTCCAGCTTGATCAATAAATTCATTGACTTTGGGATTTTTTAAAACTTCTTGGTATTCAAGTTTCATATTTTTTATTTTAATTTTAGATTAAATTCGTCGAGACTTTTTGGATCAATTGTACTCGGAGCTCCCATCATCAAATCTTTGGCATCAACAGTCTTTGGGAAAGGAATGACTTCGCGAATACTATCATCGCCAGTCAACAGCATGATCAAACGATCAAAACCAAGCGCCAATCCACCGTGTGGTGGCACGCCAAATTCGAAAGCTCGCAAAATATGACCGAATCGAGATTCGATTTCAGCTTCACCAATTCCCAAGATTTCAAAAACTTTGTGCTGAATTTCTGAAGAGTGAATTCGGATACTGCCACCACCGATTTCATAGCCATTCAAAACAATATCGTAAGCTTTGGAATTAATTTCGTTTGGTTTTTTGGTATCTAAATCAACATCGTTTTCTGGCGCAGTAAACGGGTGATGAACCGAAACAAATTTGCCTTCGCTTTCAGATTTTTCAAACAATGGAAAATCAGTCACCCAGCAAAAAGCTAATTCGTTTGGATTTTTTTTGTCTTCACGCAAGTCTGGTTTATCACAATGATATTTACTCATTGCTTCAGTATAAGTTAATTTTTCAAATGGGTTTGATTTAATCTTAAAATTTTTGCCTTGAGCTTGATTCAAATGATCAACGAGTTCAATTAATAATTTCTCAATCAAATTCATGATATCTTCCTGATCGATAAACGACATCTCAAGATCAATCTGAGTAAATTCTGGCTGACGATCCCCTCGCTGATCTTCATCACGAAAACAGCGGGCAATCTGAAAATATTTTTCCAGCCCTGCCACCATCAACATTTGTTTGAATTGCTGTGGCGATTGTGGCAAAACATAAAAACTACCTTGGTGTAATCGAGATGGAATTACAAATTCGCGAGCACCTTCTGGGGTTCCCTTGGTCAAAAGTGGGGTTTCGATTTCGTTGAATCCTTGAGCATAAAAATAATCCCGAATAAATTTCGAAACTTGTGAACGCAAAATTATTTTATCTTTCATCGCTGGACGACGTAAATCGAGATAACGATATTCCATTCTCAAATCGTCTTTGGTTTCACCTTTGAATTCGTCTTTGTTAATTTCAAAAGGTAAATCATTTTGGCGAGCGTTTAAAACTTTGATTTGAGTCACTTGAATTTCGACACTGCCGGTCGGCGTATCTTTGACTTGATTTTCTGGTCGTTGGCTGACTTTACCAACAAGCTCAATCACATCTTCAGGTTTCAAATTTTTGGCAATTTCAAAAGCGGTAACATCTTCGTGCCAGACAGTACATTGGACCAAGCCAGTCACATCACGTAATTCAAAGAAAATGATCTTGCTTTTATCGCGTAAAGTGTGAATCCAGCCCTTGAGTAAGACCTCTTCGCCAGCTTTTTCGACGGTTTTGATAACTTCAATTCGTTTCATAATATTTAATTTAACCATAATTAAAATGATCTAATCTAAACGTTTGTTTTTTGTTTAGTTTTTTCGTTTGTTAATTTTTTTGTAGATTTTATGATTAGCTTGCTATCACTTCTTAATTTTCTCTGTATTTTTTTAACATCTTCTTCTGCTGGCAAATTTTCTGGAATAATTTCTTTTTGTATTAACAATTGTCTAACGTCACGATTATTCTGTTCATGTTCAGAGATAATATTGGTTAAATTTTTTACTATCGTGTCTTTTTTTAAATTAAAAATCGTAATTTCATTAGCAAA
>JBAYNP010000030.1:0-8747 GCA_041678785.1 Patescibacteria group bacterium
TGACACATTATTTAATTAGAATATAATTTTAATATATTCCAAACCTCACAAAGGCGGATAGTTTAATCAAAAAAACTATTTATGCCTTATCAAAAAGAAAATAATACATGGTCAACAACAGAAAAGATGGATTGTCTACTCTCTGAGAAGAAATCTGCTATTGAATTAAAAAAAAGAAAACTCCCTGATTGGGATGAGAGTTATCTTCTATATCGTAATAAAGTAAAAATTAATCGCCTTACTCAAAAGCAAGCGGTTAATATTCCTCTTATGAAGGAAACTATTAAGACACTTCTTTCAAGAGTTGATGATGCTCCTGAGATTGACTGGAAAGAACTTAGTAATGATGAAGGAAAAGAACTCGTCTACCAGGAAGTATGGAACGACCAGGCGAAGAAAAATAAATTTGAACTTATTGATATTCTTGATAAGAAGAATGTGTTACTCTATGGATTCTCGGCCCGTAAATTAAATATAACTAAAGATGGTGTCTCTGTGTCTGTCCTTGACCCTTATGACATATCTTTTGACCCTCTTATGAATGCGTGGAGCTTGGAGTCCGCGCGTTTTATCGTTATCACTAATATATTCCGAAGTGTGAGAGAAATACTCGCAGACGAAAGATATACAAAAGAAGGAAGAGATGAAATCCGTATATGGGCTGACTCTTCTGTCGGTATTGTCCAAGGAAAAGCAAATGAAGAAGAATTAAAAAAGAAAGAAGAGAGATTAAAAGGTATGGGAGTTGAGAGCTCACAGTTCGCACTATTCGCAGGTGGGGACACTATAGTCAACCTCACTGAGCATTATACAAATATCTGGGATGAGAAGAAAAAGAAATTTGTAAAAAGAGTTGTCGTATATGCTGATGATAAAATAGAATTATTAAATGAGACACTGATGGATTTACTTGGTGTTGATTTCTGGCCGTTCGTTGTCTGGAGTGAGGACCCTGAAACAAATGATATATATCCTGACTCTGTCGCAGACCTCGTCCGAGTGCCTAATAAGGTGCTTAATGTCTGGTTCTCGCAAATGATTGAAAATAGAACATTGAAAAACTTCCAAATGCACTGGTACTCGCCTATCCAAGGATATACTCCTCAGACATATACTCCAGGCCCGGGAGTGATGCTGCCCGCTCCTCCTGGGGATGATATCAACAAGGTTATAAAACCAGTGGAAATAAATGGGCTTGAAGATACAATGCTCGCTATTAATGCGGTGACTTCTATAGTAGAAAGAGGTTCTGGAGCAACTGCTATAGAAAAAGGACAGGCAGAAAAAGGGAACCAAACACTTGGAGAAATAGAAATACTTGTTGGAAAAGCAAGTGAACGTGCTACTGCTATGGCTAAGTTTTATAAAATGAGTTGGTATGAACTTGCTTGGAAATGGGATAAAATAATGCACGCTAATGCTCCTAAACTTTTGAAACTATATAAAATAGGAAAGAATGGAAAGGCATTCCCTAAGACAGTTCTTCAGAAGGATTGGAAGTCCGAAGCCGGGTATGAACCTATTGTCCGCTCATCTTCTGAACAAGAAACTGAAAGCACAAAGGGGATACAGCGATTTATGTTCATCCTTCAGCAATTCCCAAACAACATTCCTCTTCGAAAGATTGCTCAAAAGAGAATGCTTGAGATTGTAGACCTCAGCCCTGAAGAACTAAGACAAGTGGAAGATGGGGAAAAAGAAATTGAAAATCAAAACACACAAATGCCAGAAAACAATACCGAACCTAATTTATTACAAGATGTGCAGAATAAAATGCAACAATTACAAACAACATAATTATGACTAATGATCCAAAAGAAATTTTAAGAGTAGCTAAAGATGCTTTAGAAAAAGCTATTGAAACAAAAAAGCAGAATCAAGAACTAATAAGAAATCTTGGTCCTGCTATTATTGATGCTCTTAAACCTATTCTTAAGGAAATAGCTGATAATTCTAAAATACCAAAGGAGGAGGTATTAAAAGCATTGTCTAATATTAGTATCCCTCCTATTAAAATTCCTTCTCCTGAAGTATCTGTTACTATACCTGAAATAAAATTACCAAACTTTTCAGATATGATTAAACCTGTAATAAATTATACTCCCCCTAAAATAAATATACCTGATATAAAAATGCCTGAAGAAATGAATATAAAAGGTTGGGTAAATTTTATGGGTTATGATAGGAGTTTACTTCTGAACCCGCTACCAGTACAACTAAGAGATGCAAAGGGAAATCCTATTTCTTTATTTGAAAATTTAACTCAAATAATGCAATCTGGTGGTGGAGGAAAAATGGACTTTCTTACAATAAAAGGATTCCAATCATCTGCTTATTCTGAAATGATGAACTCTGATGGAAGATTGAGAGTTTCTGTGGAAACTGGAGGGTCTGGACTCACTGATAGCGAACTAAGAGCTTCTAGTGTGCCTATAGAACAAGTATCAGGGTCTATATGGAGTACTTATGTTTCTGGAATGGCTTCGTCATCTTTTGCAGAAATTATGAACCCAGACGGCCGAGTAAAAGTTGAACTTCCAAGTGGATCAAGTGGACTTACAGATACAGAACTCCGTGCTTCACATTTAGATGTCCAACAATTAAGTGGATCTATTGACTCTGTATATGTTACAGGTTTTTCATCTTCTATATCAGCTACTTTGTTAAATGGAGATGGGGTTAGTTTAGATCCAAGGGATAGAAATTGGAATATAAATCAAACTACGGATAGTATAAAGGTTGATCAGGTATCAGGAGTTATATTCTCTGTATATGTTACTGGAAGTCAGAATTCAACCGCTGCTTCTTTAATTGATTCTTCTGGAGCGCAATATAGCGGTTCTAATCCTATACCTATAACAATAGTAAGTGGAGCTCTTAATTCTATTGTTTCTGTTGGAGATGATTTACATGATGCTGTAGATACTGGAGGAGCTCCTTTAAAAATAGGGGGTATTGCTATGTCTTCTAATCCTTCCAAAGTAGCTGGTGGAGATCGTGTATCTTTTAGATCAGATCTTTTGGGACGTCAACTTACTAGACCTGTACAAGTAAGAGATTTGATTAAAACTGCTTATGCCTCTGTTTCTACAGGAACAGAAACAACTATATTAGCCGGTGTGGCTGGATCATATTTAGACCTTATAAAAATAATGATGTCTAATAATTCTACTGTTGCTGTGGGAGTGGATATAAGAGCAGTAATCGGGGGGAATATAATACAACATTATGAAATTCCTGCTAATGGAGTAGTTGGAGAAAGTTTGTCTGTACCTTGGCCACAAGATGCAACTGGAAACGCATGGACTATCGATATGCCTGACATTACTGGGACAACAGTCTATGTCTCTGCCTTATTTAGTCAGGAAATATAATACTAATACATGAAAAATAAAACAAAAATGGCAGAATATTGGCATAAAGAAATTTGGATAGCAATACCACTATGGTTTATTTGGACAATATTATTAGTTTTAATTTGGCTCAAATAATATGGCTTTAGAAACAAATTTAATTTCATCTTGGAATTTAGACGAAAGTAGTGGAAATGCTACCGATAATAAAGGTAGTAATACTCTTACTAATCTTAACACCACAACATTCGGTGCAGGTAAAATAAATAATGGTGGTATTTTTAATGGTTCGACTCAAGGTTTTAATAAAACTGGTGCTACTATCGGAGTTGCTAATGCTTGGACTGTTGCGGGATGGTTTAAGTCATCTACTAAAGGAGCACAGGATAAAATATTTGGTGCTAGACCTGCAAGTGGTGATGCTAATGAAATAAGAGTTCAAATAGATAGTGAAACAGGAACTGTAATTCAAGCTGTATGTATGGATTCTGCTGGGTCTTTTGGTGGTAAATTTAAAAGTTATTTATCAACGACAAATTTTTCTGCAAATACTTGGTATTTTGTTTCTGTTACTTGGGATGGAACTAATTTAAAAATATATCTTAATGGAAGTGAAGAAACTATAGCAACAAAATTAAGTGATGGTAGCGTTACTATGGCTAATTCTACTATAAATATGGGTGTCGGAGTAGGAGGAATAGGAACGAATAGTTTTTGGGATGGAATGCTTGATACAGTTAATTTATGGTCAAGAGCATTATCTGGAGCAGAAATAACTGAACTTTATAATAGTGGAACTGGCATGTATTATAATGGAACAATTTTCGTAACAGGATCAGTTGCCAATACAACTAATCTTCCTAATTTATTATTAATGGGAATGGGATAATAATTTGACAGTATATTAAATATAGAATATTATTTAATTATAAAACCCAACCTAACCAAGGCGGTGAATTACAAAATAATTCAACCGCCTTTTATTTATGTCTATACTAGATAAACTTTTACAAAAAAGAGGAATAAAAAAAACAGATGATCTTGAACCAGAAGAAAAAGAAACTTTTGAAAATTGGCGAAAGATTCTTTCGAAAGAAGACTTGACTATAGAAGATATAAAAGACTTCTGTAAAACTCAAATCTCAGTTATTGAAATGAAATGGAAAGACCTCAATATAGACAATAGTAAGAAAGCAGAACTCATACCTTACCACACAGTTTATAAAACCCTTGAGCAAGTGTTAAATGCTCCTAGGTCGGAAAGGGAACAATTAGAAGCGCAGTTAAATCAATTATTAATAAACTAATGAAAAAAAATAACCAAAAAATACACAAAAACAGTAGTAAAAAAAATGTCAAAGAAGATGCCCATAAAGAAGATGCCAATGCAGAAAAAGAAAATAACGTAGTAGTTTCAGAGAAAGATAAATTACTGGAACTATACAAAACACTCAAGGACCTCGGTATTAATAGTATTGGAGATCTTGAGGTGAGGATAAGTAGATTATAAATGAGCCTAATGTCATCCTTATATGACGTTAAACTTAATAAGGGAATATGTATGAATGAAGACGTTAATCCACTTAAAGAAGATGGCACTCCGAAGTCTCCGGAGGAAATAGAGCAAGAGAAAAAAGACAGAGGAATTTCTCCAGCTCCAGGTTCTAAAACCGATCCAGCTTTACTTCTTGAATCCCTAAAGGAAGAGAGAACTAAGCGTAAAGAATTGGAAGATAGAATCGCATTACTAGAATCCTCTGCTGCACCTGATAATTCCGCAGAATTGGAAACTTTAAAGTCAGAGTTGAAGGAGCGTGATGAGAAAATAGATGAATTGACAAAGGGTTCAGATAAAAAGGATCTGCTTATAGCTTATCCTATCCTATCTGATAAATGGGATGACTTTGAAACTTTTGTGAATGACCCTGAAAATGCCGGTATGAGTATCAAGACGGCAGCTCGGGTATTTCTCACAGAAAATGGATTACTAGACCAACAGAGAAAAGGTCTCGAAGACACTCGTGGTGGTGATAGGACTCCTACTCCAACAAAGATGACTACTGAAGAAATCGCCGATTTGAGGAAGAATAACTTTAAAAAATATCAAGAACTTCTTAGTAAGGGATTGATATAAGGTCGCAGGTGCAATAATCAAAATAAAAATATATTATGAATCTATCAAATTTTGGAGAACAATTTGCCGCTAAAACGCTTCGTAAGACCTATCAGAACGCGGTTTATAAAGGCATAACAAATTCTGATTACGAAGGAGAAATCAAAAAGCCGGGCGATCGTGTTAATATCCTTTCTTTCCTAAATACTGGAGAGCTTGGAGATTACGCTGTTGGTACTGACATGGCTGTGATGCAATTAGTTGATGCAGAAGATCAGCTTATTGTTGAAAAGCGAAAGTATTACAATATCTCACTTGATAAACTTGAAGACCTCTTCACCTATGTAGATGATATACCAGATAATTTAATTACAGAGCAATCTATGGTTCTTGAGAGAACTACAGATGCCTATGTGTTAAACAAAGCTGCCGAAGAAGTAAAAGCCGGTAACTGGGTTGGTATTGACCTCGTGGTTGAAGGAGCTGCTTATGGTACAAGTGCATCTATTGTGACTACTGCCACAGGAGGAACTGTAACAGTCAACTCTACAGGAGTTGCTACAGTTGAAAATTCCGTTGGTGCTGCTGAAAACCCTAGAGATGGAGTTATCTATTTCGCAGGTTTCCAGAACGCAGACCTTTACAAAGGTTTCCGTTTACGTTCAACAGCCGCATTCGTTTCCCCTTGGTATCGTATTTCTGGTATAACAAGTTCTACACAAGCAACCCTAACAGAATGGGATGAAGCAACTACAGGACCTGACTTTGAGGAAGGATACACTCTACGCGGATTATTCGGCGGAGATGGTACACACTTCCCTAAGTACGGTGATGGAAATGCTGCTCTTATTACTATGATGGGACTCGGTTGGGAAATTCAAGCAGCTATACCTACATCGGTAACAGCCGCTACAATTTACGACCAAATAACATTGCTTGCTGAGAAACTTGATGAAAATGAGATACCTGCAGAATTGAGACACATGACTGTGACTCCTGCTCTTACAACTCAACTTCGTCAAGCTACAGAAATGCAACCTACTGGTATCGCAGAAATATTCTCTGGTACAGTGATAAACGGCCGTGTCATGAGAGTTGGGGCATTCGATGTCCACTCTGCTGCAGGCGCTCGTGTATCTACTCGTGCAGGTCATTCGCCTGGTTCTGGTGTTGCTGGAGCCGTTGAATTTTCAGCTGCTACTGTCGGTCATCAAATCCTTGCTAACCACATTGGGTTTATGACTTACGCAGACAAGTGGAGTGAAAGTCGTGTTGTTTCAGCTGAGAATCAATTCGCTAAGAAGTACCAAGGTCTATATCTCTTCGGAGCTAAAGTTCCTCGACTACGTAGAAAGAATGGAGCAATCCTATTCGCATCTTTCTAAATTAATCTTGCGTAATTCGTGTATGGGGTAATATGCTAGCGCAAATTACCCCATAACGCTAGCACATGAATTACTTAACCACACAAAATAATATGATAATTGTAAATCTACTTAGATGGTACTTCAGAGTTATAGGAAAATCTCCAGCTGATATGGAAATGGTTTCGTATTGGAAAACAAAAGAATCTGTAAATGCGAAAGTAACAAAAGCAAAAGATGGGAGTACTATAATGATAATGGAAGGAGAGAAGTACCCACTATCTTGCTATCCACGAACTCATATACTTTTCGGAGCTTTATCTAAACTGAAGCACGAAATTAAAAATCAGATATTTAATGAGAGCTGGAAGAAACTTGAAGAAGGAGAAAATAAAGAAGAGGTTATAAAATACTGTAAGGATAAGCTTAATGATTTTATTTACCCACTGGCCGAGAAATCAAAATACGATATGCTCCCACCTAGTGCTATGACTCCAGCTGTGCGAGAGATACACCGGGCTTGGACTGTCGTTTCCCCCGAGACATCAAAACTTCGTGATTTGATTTGCTTTATTCTTCTTGAAGATGATGCATACCGATTCCGAGTGCAATGGCTCGCAGAATGGTTCGGCTGGTTTATGAAATTGAACCCTGTAAAAAGTTTCGAATATTCACTCTCAATGCTTCCGCATGGAGAAGTCGTCGGAGATATGAAAGAAAGACAAATACTACTTAAAAGAATTCTAATGCTCGCCCTGGAAGACGAGAGTATAAAAGAAAAATTTATAAAATTATTTAAAGAAATAAATTGGAAGAAAGTAAGATTATCAAAAGCGGACAAATACTACTTTAGAGGAAAATACTTTAAAGTTGATTTAAGATTATTTGAATATTAATTATGGCTAAAGCACCATTTGAAATAAGAATAGAGACAATCCTTGGAGGACAATCCCCCACTACTCACTTCTCGCAAGCGGGGCAATTCCGAGCTTCTCTTGGTATAGACCCAGCTCAACCAATCAATGACCTTGACACTGCTTACTCTACTATTGCCTCTGGACTTCTCCGACCTTCGGCTTCCGAAGAATTTTCCGGAACAACTATAAACTCGGCTCCTTTATGGATGAAAACAAACCCTAAAGATACTCTAATATACGTCTACGATGCCCTAGGAAGTGCATACACTATAACTGCGACTCTTGATACAGTGACAGCCCTTTCTGATGCAGGGCACCTATCTAGCGCCCTAGGAAACGGCTTTGAATACTACGACAACTATATGTATTTCTTTAAGAATACTGACGTATGCAGATATGGGCCACTCAATGGAACACCTGTCTTTAATCCGACTTACTGGACTGGAACACTGGCTAAAACTGCACTTGTGAATACAATTTATCCATCAACATTCTTGAACGACTTACGACTTCCTAATCACCCAGCTGTTCGACACTCTGATGGAACACTATACTTCGGTGATGTGGTAGATAACCAAGGATATATACACACAATTAAAACATCTAAAACTACAGTGGAAGGCGACACGAATAATGGGTCAACATATCAGAAACTTGCATTCGGATACGGACTCTGGCCGACTGCGATAGAAAGCTACGGTTCTGACATCGCTATCGCATTCTTTGAAGGTGGAAATATTGGACTTAAACAAAAAAGTGCAAAGCTTGCTTTTTGGGATACAACATCTACTAACTTTAATAAAATAACTTGGGTGGAATTCCCGGACTCTATAATTACTGCTATTAAAAATGTGAATGGAGTTCTTTATGTTGTCTCTGGAAATTACAAGACGAGGGGATTCAGAGTGACACGATTCCTTGGTGGATATTCCTTCGATGAGGTTTATTACTCAGAAACAGGTGAGCCATGCCTCCCTGGTGCAATTGACGGACTACTTAA
>JBAYNP010000031.1:0-8669 GCA_041678785.1 Patescibacteria group bacterium
AAAACTGAAATATCGACATCAATGTGAGATACCAAATCACTTGGCAAACAACGAACTTCGACTTTATCATGAGGTTTGACCAAGTTACCTTTAAGCTCTTTAACGGCTGGTGATTCACCAACAAGATTAAATTCAATACTAACGTCGATCTTTTCACCTTCTTTAATTTGGTAAAAATCAACATGACTAATCGCATTGTTTAATGGGTTGTATTGAACATCATGACACAAAACTGTCAGCGGTTTGTTACCTTCGACATCGAGTTCAATCAAAGTCGATTCTCCAGCTTTTTCTAGTAATTTGCGAACATCTTCATAATTCAAATCGATACTTTTGTTTTCAATCCCATGACCATAAACCACGGCTGGTAAACGACCTTCTTGACGAAGTTTGTCAGAATCTTTACTTTCTCTAATCTTGGCTTTTAATTTCAACATATTTAGATTTTAGTTTATAAGCCCCTATAGATTAACCAAATTCGCGGTTTTAGTCAAGGTTAGTCCTTTGCACCTGATGTCTCTGGACACTTTCGACTAACCCGAAAAACATTAAACTAATAATTAATGAACTGCCACCATAGCTCAATAACGGCAAAGTAATCCCCGTAATCGGTGCCAAACCTAGATTCATTCCGATATTAATCATCACCTGTGAAATCAGAAATGACCCGACACCAAACACCAAGAGTAAACTAAAATCATCATAAACTCGCAGGCAAATCGTCGTCAGCCGCCAAAAAATAACTCCATACAAAAAGATAGTGATAAACGAAAACACAAAACCCAATTCTTCGGCAACCACACTAAACACGAAGTCGGTGCGTGCTTCTGGCAAAAATTTTAATTGACTTTGTGAACCCAGACCAAACCCGCGTCCCAAAAATTCTCCCGAACCGACCGCGATAATCGACTGAGTCACTTGATACCCACTACCCATCGGATCACGTTGCGGATCGACAAAATTTAGCACGCGCTCTTTTTGATAATCTTTAAAAACAAACATCCAGGCCACCACCAACACAATCGCTGAGACCACCACAATTTTGATCACATTTTTCCATGAACGATCGATCATCGTGATTGAGAAAAAAGTAATCGCAATCAGAATAAACGCCGACCCAAAATCTGGCTGAAGTAAAACTAATACAATCGATAACACCGCCAACAAAGATCCTAAAATTACTTTTTTGGTTCGTGGATATTTTTCTAAATTATCTGCCCAAAATCTCGCCAGCATAATTACCAAGGCAAACTTAGCAAATTCCGCCACCTGAAAACCCAACAGCCAACCCTGAGTCCCCCGAATCACTTTTCCAAAAATTAACGACAAAATCAGCAAAACCAAAGCTAAGCCATAAATATAATAAGCATATTCTTTGAACCGGCGATAATTCGTCACCGTCAAACCCCAAAAAATCAAAATCCCGATGATTGAGAAAATGAGTTGTTTTTTAAAACTTGAAAAATCATTCAGCCCGAGATCCAAACTATACTGAATCACTAGACCAATACTAATTAACAAAATGACTGCTCCAAAAAGCAGCCAATCAAATCGACTCAAATTAATTTTTGGTTTAAAAAAATCAAATCCCATCTAAACTATTTTAACTCTCCCGTGCCGACTGTCGGGATATAATTATTTTTGTCCAAGAAATTGATTTCTGGTTCAACGACAATTTTGGTCACCTGGGGTAATTTCTGGATCCAAGTATTTTCCATCTGTCTCTCTTCGCCAGTATTAAACTTTTCGATAAAGCTTCGATTCAAACCGACAATTTTCTGACCTTGGTACAAAATGATATTAAAGCCAACCTCCCAAAAATTATAAATCGTGTTGTTTTTGACACTGTAACTCGTGCGGTCCAAAATCGAATCCATCCCTGATAAAACTTCAGATTTGGTAATTTCAATTTTACTCTTATCCATAATATCAGCCATAAAAGTATCGCCGACCCACTCCCATTCGGTACTAATAATTTCAAGCTTGAGCTGATTCGGTCTAGAAGTGCTGGCCTGATTCAAGGCGAGTAAATATTTTTTCTCGCCTGGCAAAACAAAAGTTTCTTTGACTTCGGATTTACCGCCACTCCAAGAAAAATCGTATTTTAAAGATTTCAAAAACCAATTTTTATTTTTGTTTTCCAATTGAGAAACAAGATCGTAGCGATCATTGACCGAATTGACATAAGTCGTTTCAGAAATTTTTAATTCTTGAGGCCCCTGACGTTCGACCCAATTTCCAAAAGCTTGATTTGAAGTTACTAGATGATTGATAATTTTATTTTGTTTTTGAGCAGTTAAAAAATAATTGACATAAAAAATCACGATCAAAGAAACCAAGAAAAGATCAAAAACGACAAAAACAATAAACGCGAGTTTATAAAAAAAGTCGCGGTTTTCCAAAAGCCAATAATTAAATCGCAATTTGAAGCTGTCTTTATAGCCAGTATTTTCTGGGTTTTGATTATTCTCAAACATAGTTAGATTATAGCATATTTTGAAATGATAAAAAAGATTAAGATAAAAAAAGACTCGACGCACTTTTGTACGCCGAGACTAAATTTAAAACCCTAACCGAGAAAATTATAGTGGGCCAAATGGCCAAGACACCTTCACATAACCCTCTACGCATTCTTCTTTTTCTTCTCTGTAAGGAAGAGAAGGAAGAGGGAGTACTCCGATCATCGGCGCCGCATACCAAGCGCTTTCATTATAGCAATAGACGAAGGCGTAGTAGTTGTCGGGCACGGCAGCAGGAACTTCGATCATAAAGCATCCGTCCCAATTCACCGCCCAAGCATGAATAAAACAACCTTTTTGGAAAAGCCAGTCAGAGTGCTCCTCAATGGATTCGGAAGCCTCCAACCAGTCTTCCTTGTCATTATGGTCATTATTGGCAATTGTCTCCAGTATCTGCGAAAAGATGTGATCTTTAATGAGATCGCCAATTTCAGCTACAACTTCTGTCGTAACTGGAGCCGGAGGACACTTTGTTCCCTCCCAACATCTTGTTCCCTCCCAAAAAACACGTTTAAACTCTGTGGCGACTGTGCCGTCAATAATTGTGACTACTGAGGAATCTTTTCTTTCTCCCATTTTTTCTCCTTCCCTCATAGAGGGATCTAATATTCTTTTTGTGAACAACATTCTAATTACAAATTACTTTATAATCAAAATGCTGTTCACATAGATTCTTTTTTTATTGTCAAAATACTACCTAAATATTAGCATATATATATAGAAATGTCAAGCGTTTGGTGGTAAAATTGGTGTTTTTTGGCTTGTTTGAGCCGTTTTGTGGTTTTTTGAAGGTGGTGGAATCAGGCGATGCAATGACAAAAACACCCCGCGTTGTCATTTCGAACGGAGACTTGGTAATCCAAGGCGAAGAGAGAAATCCCTCTCCTTTTGAGTGCTTTTTTATAAAAAGAAACTTGAAAGATTGGCTTAGTGCGTTCAACAAATTCTTTTTTAAATCAATATTATGCCTTCCCGAGAGGGATTTCTCTCTGCGTTCCGAGTACGGAACTCCGTTCGAAATGACACCTATATTATTTTGTGAAGCGAGATGTTGCTTTTGATAAAACCTATAAACCCGGTCCCTGAGCGGAGTCGAAGGGTCGTTTTAATCTGCACTTGCTCTTTGCCCCTCGACAGGCTCGGGGACCGGTATATATTTATTTTGTGAATTGGAATATTGGTTTTGATTAAAAAGCTTAAACGAAAAGAGATGTCATCTCTGCCTGATTTATTTTGGTTTTCTAATTGCAATGTTGGTTTTAATCAAAACGTCTTAAACCTGGCAGGTTTCTCATAATAAATCATAACCAATAGCAAAGTTAATCGCTATCTAATTAGTACAAACCTGCCAGGTTTTATCATGTTTCGTGCGATCACCCAACTTTGATTATTTTGATTTCGTTTTTGGTGGCAGGAACGTGGTGTAGAGACGTCGATTTACCTGCCCGCAGTGCTACAGTGTTGCAGGCGGGTCTTGTCTCTAAAAGTTTTGCCTGTATAAAAAGACGCGATGAATCGCGTCTCTACGAGCGTTAATTTCTATTCATCACATATCAACAATTTGTGTATTGATTTTTATTGCTCTAGTCATTTAATCATTAATTCATTTGTTATTAGATCATTCATTTATAATTTAAAATTTATAATTGTTTTCTCCCCCTTTTTATGTTATACTAAAGAAGTTAATAATCTTTAAAAAATATGTTAAACACTAGCCTTGACGTTTTGTATTTAACAATCGCGGCTTGTATTTTGTGGGTGACAATTCTCTGCTCATTTTTGTTCTACTATGCTATCATAGTAGCCAAAAGAGCCAAAGATATTGCCGATATGATCGCCGATAAAATCGAAAAAATCGGCCAAGTTATCGACCTCGTCAAAAGCAAACTCGAGCCAACTGTTAGTCAAATTTTCACCTTGATCCAAGGTGCCAAAAAAGTAGCTGACTTCTTCAAAAACAGAGCTGCCAAGAAAAAGTCTGCCAAAAAAGACTAAAAAATAAAAACAAATCTTCCTTCCATTTGTGTAAAAAATATTTTGACCAAATTAATTTTGGCTAGATTTTAATTCCCCAAAAATGAATTTCGTTCATCTCCACGTTCACACTCATTATAGTTTATTGGACGGCTTGACCAAACTTGACGATCTGATCGCCAAAGCCGTCGCCCTAAAAATGCCCGCGGTTACAATCACCGATCACGGTACGATGTACGGTGCGGTTGAATTTTATACCAAAGCCAAAAAAGCTGGCATCAAACCGATCGTCGGTGTCGAGTGCTATGTCGCTCGCGATAGTCGCCACAACAAAGATTCAGCCAATCGCCAAAAACCATATCACTTAGTTTTATTAGCCAAAGATAATGTCGGCTATCACAATTTGATTAAACTAACGACCATCGCCCACCTCGAAGGTTTTTATTACAAACCTCGCGTTGACTGGGAAGTTTTAGAAAAATATCACGAAGGTTTGATTGCCTTGAGCGCCTGTATCCAAGGTGAAGTCGCTCAAGCAATTATCGAAAATAATCTCGAAAAAGCCGAGAAGGTAATTTTAAAATATCAAAAAACTTTTGGCAAAGAAAATTTTTATCTCGAAGTCCAACATCATCCTGGAGTCGACCGACAAGCCGAAGTCAATGAAAAAATAATCGCGCTCGGTAAAAAAATGGATGCTAAGGTCGTTGCTACCAATGATTCACATTATCTCAATTCTGATGATGCCGATGGGCATGACGTTCTTTTGTGCCTGCAAACCAAACACAAAAAAAACGACGAAAATCGCATGTCGATGCTTGGTGATGATTTTTCATTTTTTTCTGGCGAAGAAATGGCCAGTTTTTTTCCCGCTAATCCCGAAGTAATTTCCAACACCCTCGAAGTTGCTGAAAAATGTAATCTAGAAATCGAGCTCGGTGTCAACAAACTTCCAAAATTTGATGTCCCCGATAACTTAACCGATGAAGCATATTTATCTTTGTTGTGCCAGCAAGGAATTGAAAAAAAATATCGCGACGATCCCACCGCCGATTTTAAGGTTATTGATGAACGCCTAGAATACGAGCTAGGAGTTATTGAAAAAACTGGTTTCGCTTCTTACTTTTTGATTGTGCAAGATTTTGTCACCTGGGCAAAAAATCAAGGTATTGTCGTCGGACCTGGTCGCGGAAGCGCCGCTGGCAGTATCGTTTCCTATCTACTCGATATCACCACTATCGATCCCTTGAAATACAATTTGCTGTTTGAAAGATTCTTAAACCCCGAAAGAATCTCGATGCCTGATATTGATCTAGACTTTGCCGATGTCCGTCGTCAAGAAGTCATCGAATATGTCGAAAAAAAATATGGTCGTGACCACGTCAGTCAGATTATTACTTTTGGAACTATGGCCGCCAGAGCCGCCGTCAGAGATGCTGGCCGAGTTCTCGATTATGCCTATGATTTTTGTGATAAAATCGCCAAACTGATTCCGATGTTTACTAAACTCAAAGAGGCTCTCGAAACCGTCCCTGATCTTCGAGATCTATACAATAGCGACCCTCAAGCCAAACACGTCATCGACATGGCCAAGAAACTCGAGGGTGTCGCCCGTCACGCCTCGACTCATGCTTGCGGAGTTTTGATTACTCCCAAGCCAATCGACGAATATGTCCCCGCTCAATACGCCAGTTCGTCTGACAACGCTATTGTTTGCCAATATGAAATGACCATTCTCGAAAAACTCGGGCTGTTGAAAATGGATTTTTTGGGATTAAAAAACTTGACCCTCATCCAAAACGCGATCAAAAAAATAAAAATCACCACTGGCATCGAGATTGACTTGATCAAAATTCCACTCGAAGATGAAAAAACTTTCAAGCTTTTGCAAGAAGGTAAAACCACCGGTGTTTTCCAGCTCGAAAGTGCGGGCATGAAACGTTACTTAAAGCAACTCAAGCCAACCCTGTTCGAAGATATTATTGCCATGGTCGCCCTCTATCGCCCAGGTCCAATGGATTGGATTCCAGATTATATCGATGGTAAACACGGCAAAAAAACCATCACCTATCTCGATCCACGACTCGAACCAATTTTGAAACCGACCTATGGCATCGCCGTTTATCAAGAACAGGTTCTTCAAATGGCGCGTGATGTCGCTGGCTTTACGCTCGGCGAGGCTGATATTCTACGCAAAGCGGTCGGTAAAAAAATTGTCGAGCTTCTGGCTGAGCAAAAAATAAAATTTGTTAATGGCTGTGTCAAAAATGGTTTGACCAAAGAAACTGGTGAAAAATTATTTTCGTTTATCGAGCCTTTTGCGGGTTATGGATTTAACAAATCTCACGCCGCTTGTTACGCCATGATTGCTTACCAAACAGCTTACTTGAAAGCTAATTATCCGACCGAATTTATGGCGGCACTTCTGATTGCCGACCAAGGCGACAACGAACGCATCGCGATTGAAATCGAAGAAGCCAAAAGCATGGGGATTAAAGTCTTGCCACCTGACATCAATGAAAGTTTTAAAGATTTTACAGTCGTCACTGACAATGAACATAAAACGATTCGCTTTGGACTTTTGACTATCAAAAATATTGGCGAACATATTGTCGAAGCTTTAATCGAAGAGCGTGAAAAAAATGGTCTTTACAAAAATCTCGAAGATATTCTCAAGCGCATCAACGATCGTGATTTGAACAAAAAATCCGTCGAAGGTTTGACCAAAAGTGGTGCCCTGGATAATTTCGAAGAACGTGGAAAAATTTTGGGTAATATCGAAAAATTACTTAGTTTTTCAAAATCAGTTCAACGCGAAAAAGAAAGTGGCCAAAAAAGTTTATTTACTGGCTCGACCATGGAAGCCACCTTAACTCTTGATTACTGCCAACCAATCAATGAGAGTCAGAAACTTTTGTGGGAAAAAGAATATCTCGGCGTTTATATTTCCAAACATCCGATCGAAGATTATATTCCCCGACTTCAAGATGTGATCACTTTTACCAACGATATTTCCAAAGATAAATCTTATGTCACCGTCGCTGGGGTCATTTCATCAATCAAAAAAATTATCACCAAGAAACAACAGACGATGCTTTTTGTTAATCTCGAAGACCACACGGGTCATGTCGAAATAATTGTTTTTCCAAAAACTTTGACCGAAACTTACAACGCTTGGCAAATCGATAATTTAATTGCCGTTCGTGGTAAAGTTTCCGACAAAGATGATTCTGCCAAAATCCTCGCCGAAAACGTTTTCATTTTAAATCCTCAAAATATCGAGCAAGTCCGTCATCAGATTATCAATTCGACGATTATCAAAAATGATTACGGCCAAAAAAATGAAATTATCGGCGTCTCAATCAAATTGCCTCAAAAATTTATTACTGATCAAACCTTGATCAATCAAGTTAAAAAAGTCTTTGAAGATTATCCCGGCAACAGCCAAGTTTATTTGATAATTCAAAACGGCAATGATATAATAAAGAAAGTCAAAACAAATACCATGGTTCAAAACGGCGATGAATTTCGCAAAAAAATAAATGGACTCGTGGGTCAAAATTGTTTTTCAAATTAAAACATAAATAAATATGTCAGAAACTAAAACAAAAAAAATTCCTAGCCAAAGAATCGAACAACCTGAAATAATTCCTGCCCGACCAAGCAATAAAAAGGTTGGCAAATCAAAAAATATTGGAATGCTCTATAAGGTGATCGCTCTTTCATTTGTAGCTTTGACTCTTGTCTTAAGTTTGGTTGTTTTATTTATTTCTTCAGCCAAAACTACAATCACGATCGTCCCTAAAGATATTGATGTCAGTGCCGAAGAAAATATTGAAATTCTTTTGGACCAAGATTCGCCAAATGAACTTCAAATTTCAGGCAAACTTCTCGAAACTAATGTCGAGCTAACAGATATTTTCAATGTTAGCGAGGGCGAGACCAAAGATGCCCCAGCTGTTGGCTGGATCACGATTGTTAACAATTATTCCAAAAGCCAACCTCTGATTGCCACGACCAGATTTCTTTCGACCAACAATGTTTTATTTAGATTAAAAAATACCGTGACTATTCCAGCTGGCGAAAAAGTGACTGCCGAAATTTATGCCGATCAGCCAGGAATTGCCGGGGAAATCGGACCAACGAAATTCACGATTCCGGGACTGCGCACCGAAT
>JBAYNP010000032.1:0-8611 GCA_041678785.1 Patescibacteria group bacterium
CATTAATATGGATCGGATGCAAACCAATGCCAGCAAAAATGCGTTCATTACTTTGAGCCAATTCAACTGCTGATTGACTTGAATCCAACTTAGCTCCAGGCACGATAATTGCTTCTATCCCATTATCAAAAGAACGACGAATAACTTCGTCGCGATCATTATCAAAATCTTTAAAATTTAGATGGGCGTGAGTGTCAATCATAATATCGATTTAACTCCATCCATCGCTTGAGGTAAAAATGGTACCAAATTAGAAACCAAATTTATAAGATATGGTGCCACTAGAGAATTTTCGATTTGATTGACTAAAAATTGCCAGATTGGAAACAAATTTATAATATAAACTAAAATCGAAATTGAAAGTGCTCCTTTTAAAAATCCAATAATCGCTCCCCCAATTTTATTAATACCACCAATAATCGGCAACCAATTCACGGCTTTGTGAATTACATAAAAAACAAAAGTGATTGCCACGTCCACAATCACCACGACCAACAAAAAACATAAAATTTTAGCTAAATTGACGTTGCCAAAAAATATCGATTGTAAGGATTCTGCTACTTTGATATACCAATTTGTAGCCAAGTAAATTCCAGCAATTAAACCGATCAGAGAACCAATCGATCGAATTAACCCAAAAGAAAAACCAGAAATTATAAAACTAATTACAATGACCAACAAAATTATATCTATAATTGCCATATTATTTACCTTCAATAATTATTGTAAACTCACCTTTGTTTGAGGTTAGTTTTAATTTTTCACCGACTTCGCGACAAGTCCCGCGATAAAATGTTTCAAATTTTTTGGTAACTTCTCTAGCTAGCACTACTTTTCTTTCAGGCATAATTTCACCTAGACTTTCTAACATTTTGACAATCCGATGAGTCGATTCATAAAAAACGCTTGTCATTTTTGATTCTTCGATTTGTTTAAAAAATTTAGCCTGACCTTTTTTTGGCGCAAAGCCCAAAAATTGAAAACTATTGGTATCAAAACCACTGACACTCAAAACCGAAATAATTGCTGAAGCCCCTGGAATAGGAACAATCACAACATTATCCAAGTTATTCAAAATCTCTTTGACCAGCATCTGCCCGGGATCAGCAATTCCAGGTGTACCAGCATCAGAAACTAAAGCCAAAGTTTTGCCTTGAGAAATTAACTCCAAAATCTGATTTATTTTTTGAATTTTGCTGTGTTGATGGTAACTCAAGGTGGACGTTTTTATTTCATAATGATTGAGCAACTTTTGAGTCTGGCGTGTATCTTCACACAAAATTAAATCGACATTTTTCAAAGTTTCAATTGCCCGAAAACTCATGTCGTCGAGATTTCCAATTGGAGTAGCAACAATATAAAAATTCATAGTTAAATTTTTTCTATATCTTGTCCAAGCTGCATGGCATCTTTGGCAAGAATACTAATGACCGCCGTCAAAGGAATAGCGATAATCGCTCCAGCTATTCCAGCTAAATTACTCCCGATTGTAATCGCGACAATCGTAATAATTGGGTTGAGGCCGACCGCTTTTTTCATCACCAAAGGCACAATCAAATTATTTTCCAATTGTTGAATAAATATATAAACAATAAACACAATCAAACCCAAGATTGGTGCTTGTAAAAATGCGAGAAAAACCGCTGGCACCATTCCAATTAACGGACCAATAAATGGAATCAATTCGGTAATGCCCGCAAAAATTCCCAAAATCAAAGCGTATTTAACTCCCATGATTGTCAGGGCAACATAACACATTGTCCCAATAATCAAACCGAGAACTAACTGACCAATTACCCAGGCTCCCATCTTTTCTTGAATACGACGCGTTAATTGAATCGCATATGGTTGGTATTTATCAGGAGTAATTAATTGAACAAATTTTTTAACACTGTCCTTTTGAAGAGTAATGTAAAAGGTTATTACTAACACCAAGAAAGCCTTAAACATCGTGCCCAAAAATGAACCCAAGAGTGCAAAAACTCCCGAAGCTCCATTTGTCAGACTCTCAGTTAATTTTTGCAAAACTCCTTGCAAACCAATAACTACTTGAGATGAAGAATCAGCATTGGCTAACCACTTTGAAGCTTCATTATAATAGTGTGGTAAATTATTTGCTAATTGTCCTAGCTGAGTCGTGGTCGGTGGAATAATTAACATAAAAATCCCCGTGAACAAACCAAACAAGAATAAATAAATTACCAAGACACTAATTACTCGTGGAATTTTTTTCTCTTGGAGTGAATCAACCCAAGGTGTAATCGCCGACGCAATTATCAGTGAGACAAATAAAACTAAAATTACATCGCGTACTAGATAAATAAACACCAACGCCAAAATAACCCCGAGGATTTTTAAAATCAACATCGGCGAGATATCAAATTGAACTTTTTGAGTTTGGGTTTTCATGTTTTTATTTTTAAATTTTTGTATTTTAATTATAGCACAATTTATTTTTTCAAGTTAGTCAAATCGACTTTCTGCGGTCCGATAATCGCCACTGACATTTTTGAAATTTTAAAAATATCTTGAGCGATTTTTTGAATATCATCAATGCTGACTTTTTCAAATTTTTCTAATCTTTCTTGCGGAGTCATAATTTTGCCAGCATAAAGCTGTTGATCCCCACACCACTGAGCAATACTTTCAGAATCCTCCAAACCCAAAATCATTTTACCACGAACCCAATCTTTGGCTTTTTGAAGTTCGGCCAAGTCAACTTTCTCAGCTTTTATTTTATTCAAATCTTCGACAATAAGCTCGATGGTTTTTTTGACGTTTTGTTTGGCAACACCAGCTCGAATTGAAAAAACTCCGATATCTCGATAATCTTCGGTGTCACTTTTGACAAAATAAGCTAGTCCATTTCTCTCGCGAACATTGATAAATAATCGCGAACTCATATTACCGCCAAGAATCACACTCAATAAAGTCGCCGCATAATTTCTCGGGTCACCATATTTGTAGCCTGGGAAACCAAGCTCGAGCTGAACCTGCTCGCTCGCCTGCTTTTTGAAATTAACTCTGATGGCGGTTTGTGGTTTCAGTTTTATTTCAGCAAAACCAGCTTTAGTTTTTTCAAATTGACTATCTTGTTGTCCAAAATAATTGGTGATTAATTTTTTGGCACTGGCTTCATTGAATCTGCCCGCCAAAGTCAAAATCATATTTTCTGGATGATAATGCTTTTTGTAATAATTTAAAATCTGAGCTCTGGTCACCTTGGCAATGACTTCCTGAGAACCTCCAATATCCCAACCCAATTTATTGCCTTCAAAAAGTGTTTGCTCAAAAAGATTGCTGATATACATTAGTGGATTATCACGATACATTTTTAATTCTTCAATCACCACTCCCCGCTCACGATCGATTTCTTCTTGCTTAAAAGTCGAATTAAACAAAATATCCGACAAAATATCTAGCCCCAGCTCGATTTTTTTGGCATCAATTTTGATAAAATAACCCGTGTATTCTTTGCCGGTAAAGGCGTTAAAAAATGCCCCGACCTGATCAATATCTTTAACTAAGTCCAAAGTCGTTGGTCTTTTTTTGGTACCTTTGAAAAGTAAGTGTTCGATAAAATGAGAAATGCCATTAGTTTCTTCGGTTTCATAACGTGAACCTACTGGCAATAAAACCAAAATTGTCACCGCTTGAGTTTCGCGAAGTGGCGACATAATTACTTGCAGTCCGTTTTTGAGTTTGCTTTTTTTGTATTCCATATATTAATTATTTATTCTTAAAATTAACGAGAATCCTTTTATAGACGAAGAATCTTGAAGCTAGAATCTTGAATTTTAAATACTATTCTAGATTCAAGATTCCATATTCCAGATTCTAATTTCCTACCAACTCCCCGACGAACCTCCGCCACCAGATGACCCACCACCAAAACCGCCGAAACCACCGCCACCAAATCCACCACCCTTACCCCCACGTCCATAAAACATTCCACCTGGCAAAAAGGCTTTGCTTAAAATCGTATTCACAAATGTTCGCGAAACCACATAGTCCATCCCGAGTCCTAGTAAACCAGCAACAAAACTTGCCAAAAGAATCAACCAACCCCAGGCCAAAATAATTCCCAAGATCAAACCAACAATTCCTCCCAAAACCGCTCCTGGCCAAATACTTTTTGATTGACTCAGTAATCTAGCGACTACAATCACTAGATAAAATAAAATAACCAGGCCAGTAAAACCAATCTTGGCCCACTCGCTAGTTTTTTCAGAATTATCTTCGACCACATATTCGCCGGTCGTGGCTGTCATAATTGCACTGACTGCTTCAGTTATGCCCGCTTCATAATTATTGATTTTAAACGCTGGAATTAAAATATTGTTGATAATATGGCTTGATTCGAGATCGGTCAAAGCGCCTTCTAGGCCATAACCAACTTCGATTCTAACTTTTCTTTCGTTCGGCGCCACCAGCAACAAAACTCCATTGTCTTGATCTTTTTTACCGATCCCCCATTCTTCAAAAAGTTTGACCGCATAATATTCAATTTCCTCGCCGTCAAGCGAATTTACTGTGACGACTGTGATCTCATTGCTCTGGGATTTTTCGAATTCGCTCAATTGATTTTCCAAATTTGATTTAACTTCGGTCGACAAAATTCCCGCAAAATCATTGACATAGCCACTCGGATTTCCTGGCGACTTATAAGCCAAAACTGGACTTGCAATCACAAATCCAAGGATAGAGACAAATAATACTTTTTTGAATATGTTTAACATTAAAAAGCTAACAAAACTTTGTTGTCTTGATCAAATTCAAAGCACTTATGTATCCAATTCTTAATTCTTAATTCTTAATTCTTAATTCTTAATTCTTAATTCTTCATACCTAATACTTTATACTTAATACTTGATACTAAAAACTTACCACTGGAGCAGTTTCGGCCCCATCAGCTGATTCAAATAATTGCTTTTCTTTATCCATTCCAAAAATCGAAACTAGCCACACTCCAGGAATTGATTTGGCTTTGATGTTATAAGTTTTAACAACGTCATTAAAGCGCATGCGTTCGGTCGCAATTCTATTTTCAGTACCTTCAAGCTGTGCCTGTAAATCCAAGAAATTTTGGTTTGATTTTATTTCTGGATAAGCTTCGACGGCGACAAGTAAACGACTCAACGCACTTGAAAGTTCACCTTGAGCTGATTGAAATTGAGCAAAACTTTCTGGGTTGTTTAAAACCTCAGGCGTTACGTTCATCTGACCGACTTTGGCTCGAGCCTCAGTCACGCCGATAAAGACGGCCTTTTCTTGTTCAGCCATACCTTTGACGGTATTGACCAAGTTTGGAATTAAGTCATAACGTCTTTGATATTGATTTTCGACTTGTGACCAAGCAGTGTTTACCTCTTCACCGACTTTGACAAAAGAATTGTAAGCTCCGAAAAGCCACATCGCAATCAAAGCGACGACAACGATAATCCCGACAATCCACAAAATACTTTTTTTCATATTTTTTGTTTAAAAATTAAATTTATTTTCAAAATAATTTTCGATTTCGCTAATTTCGATTCTTTGCTGTTCCATCGTATCGCGATCACGCACGGTCACCTTGTTGTCTTCGAGCGAATCAAAATCGATTGTGATACAGTATGGCGTCCCGATTTCATCCTGACGACGATATCACTTGCCAATACTGCCAGTCTCGTCATATTGAGTCATATATTTTTTGTTGAGTCTCGATTGAATTTCAAGTGCCAATTTTTGAACTGGTTCTTTTTTGGCCAATGGCAAAATCGCCATTTTGATCGGCGCCAAAGCTGGATGAAGTTTCAACACAACTTCGGTTTCATGCTTACTTTCATCATCACCACTGCGAGTTTCGACTTCAGTATAAGCATCTTCGAGAAATAACAACATCGCTCGACCGACACCCATCGAAACTTCCTGCACCCACGGAATAAATCTTTCACCCGTTTCTGGATCCATATAATCCAATTTTTGCTTACTAAATTCACCATGACGACTCAAGTCCCAATTGCCACGATTGTGGACACCGGCAAATTCATTCCAACCAGAAAATGAGGTTTCATATTCGACATCCCAAGCTTCTTTGGCATAATGCGCCAATTCACTTTTTTCATGCTGACGCATTCTCAGCTTATTCTCATCATTAATATATTTTTTGTACCAAGCAAATGTCCATTCTTTCCAGGCTTTGAAATATTGATTGGCATCTTTTTCGTTAACAAAATATTGCATTTCCATCTGCTCGAATTCACGCGTGCGAAAAATAAAATTCCCGGGTGTAATTTCGTTACGAAAAGCTTTGCCGATTTGAGCAATCCCAAACGGCACTCGGGCGCGCATCGAATCTTTGACATTGAGATAATTCAAATAAATCCCCTGGCAAGTCTCGCCTCGCAAATAAGCTTCACCTTTTTCACCTTCGACAATTCCGAGCTGAGTTTTCATCAACAAATTAAATTGTTTTGGTTCGGTCAATTCACCGCCACATTCTGGACACTTTATTTCAGACCGGTCACTGAGCGGAGTCGAAGTGCTCGTTGAAATCGATTCAATTTTGTCCAACCTAAAACGCTTGTGACATTTTTTACATTCAACCAATGGATCGGTAAAATTTTCCAAATGACCCGAAGCTTCCCAGACAATTCGTGGACTCAAAATATTACTATCGAGACCATAGACATCGTTTCTTTCTTGGACCATCGCCTGCCACCAAGCCTGTTTGATATTTTTAACTAATTCTAAACCAAGTGGACCATAATCATAACCAGAACGAATCCCCCCGTAAATTTCAGATGATGGAAATACAAACCCACGACGTTTGGCTAAAGAAATTATTTTTTCGATCTTTTCCATAATATAGCTTTAATATTAACGCTTTTATCTTACACTTTTCTGGCTTTTTTTTCAACTGTAAAAAAATGCTGGCCAAATGGCCAGCGAGAAAGAAGTGCAAGTTGAATTAAGTAATGGTGGTAGACGAAGGGATTTCAACGGCTGAACGAAGTCGGATGTTTCCGTTGCGAACATCTACACAGTTTTTTAGCAACACATGTATGTCGTGCCAAGCCCACTGTCCTTTTAGCATTGGATAAATCACTGTGGCCATTGGTCGTTTTACTTTTTTACCCCAAACCTTAACACGATCTCCTACAAGAATCGCAGACATGTTTTTTGGAGCTTCTTTGGCATCAAATTTCCCAAGCATCATTACGTCACCAAACTTTTCGGAACACTCAAAAGACTCACCCCTTAGAACCTTTGGAAAGTCGTCCAACTTCACGTAAAGTTCACGCTTATTCATCACAACTCCTTTGAAAAAGTTTCTATTTTAAACTTATTTAAATTTCTCCTCGCTCAACATCTTGCCTGATTTTACTCATTAAGTCAAGATAGAACTCAAGATTATTCAAAGTCGCCAGACGGATCGCTAGCGGTTCTTTAATCTTAAAAAGATGATGCAAGTATGCTTTCGAATATTTGCGTAAAATTTCAAATTTTGAATTAGCGTTAATCGGTTTATGATCTCGGCTAAATTTTTGATTTAATAAATTGCAAGTTTGATAAAAATTTTTCGAATTTAGATTGTCATTTTTAAATTCATAAAGTCGTCCATGTCTAGCCTCACGAGTCGGAATGACACAATCAAACATATCGATTCCACGTTTGACCGCTTCCACAATTTGCTCCGGCTTACCGACTCCCATCAGATACTTTGGCTTATCCTTTGGCAATTCTGGGCAAACCAAATCGAGGACTTTATACATCGCCTTAGCGTCTTCACCGACCGCCAACCCACCGACGGCATAGCCATCAAAATTTAACTCTTTCAGCTCTTTGGCACTTTGAAGTCGCAAATCTTTGTACAGACTTCCTTGGACAATTCCAAACAAAAGTGGCTGAGCGGTTTTATTTTTTGCCTGAACAATTTTTTTGTTCAGAAACTCACGACACTTTTTTGCCCAAGCCGTCGTGCGGATCATCGCCGTTTTAGCAACCGAATACTCGCAGGGATTGCCAACACATTCGTCCAAAACCATCATAATATCTGAACCAATTTTTAATTGAACATTGATCGATTCTTCTGGTGTCAAAAAATATTTTTTTCCGTCGAGATGTGATTGAAATTCGACGCCATCGTCTTTGACTTTGCGAATTTTTGATAACGAAAAAACTTGAAACCCACCCGAGTCAGTCAAAATCGGTTTTTGCCAATTCATAAATTTGTGCAGACCACCGACTTTTTTAAGATAATCGGCACCAGGGCGAAGCATTAGATGATAAGTATTGGAAAGCTCGATCTGAGCTCCAAGTTTTTCCAAATCTTCATACGTCAGGGTCTTAACCGCTCCGACAGTTCCGATCGGCATAAAAAATGGCGTTTTGATTTTACCACGTCTAGTCGTCAAAATCCCCGCTCGCGCTTGAGATTTGGTTGATATTTTTTGGAGTTTGAGGTTTGGCATTTTATAAAATTTTCTGATTTTTTAAATCTATTTTAAATCTTTTCAGAAGCACCCGGGGGTTTGGGGGTGGCACCCCAACCGTTGTGGCTAGAAATTGCGAACGTTAATCAACGTGATGAGGGAATTTGCCACCCCCAAGAGTTTTTGGTACTTTTTGC